>JALYWP010000326.1 GCA_030852655.1 Pseudomonadota bacterium
TTCCGGCGCCGCTCGGCCCGACGATCCCGAGCGACGAGCCCGCCCGCAGCGAAAATTCGATACCGCTGAGCAGGATACGGTCCGAGGACGGTGCCCTGACCGACAGATCGGCGACTTCGAGCGACGATTTCGGCGGCGGCAGGATGGTTTTCGGCTCGTCCGCATCGACTTTGCCGACCTGCTCCCTGAGCCGCAGCCAGCTCTGCCGCGCCGAGACGAAGGCACGCCAGTGGCCGATCGCCTGTTCGACCGGCGCCAGCGCCCGCGCGGTGATAATCGAGACCGCGATGATCATGCCGGGGGTGATCTCGTTTTGCAGCGCCAGGTAGGCGCCGAGCGCCAGCGACGCGGACTGGAGGAGCAGCCTGACCCCGCGTGAAACGCCGATGAAGAAGGCCATCCGGTCGGAGGCATGGCGGCCCGCAGTCCTGAGTTCGCCGTCCATATGCCCATATCTGCGGATATAGGCCCCGCGCATGCCGAGGCCGGCTATGGTTTCGGAGCCGCGCGCCGCGGTGTCGATCAGGCGCGCCCGGCGGGCTGTCGCGGCGTTGGCCAGGCGGACAGGCTCCTGGGCGGCACGGTCGCCGAGGGCGGCAAGTCCCAGGAGGACGGCGACGCCGCCGAGCGCCAGCATGCCGAGATCGACATGAAACATGAACGCAACGATGAGATAGAGCGGCAGCCACGGCAGGTCGCAAAGCGCGATCGCGGCCGGCGACCCGATGAAAGCGCGCAGGCGGTCGAAATCCTGGATGGGATTGGACTGTTGCTCCTCCCGGCCGACGGCGTGAAAGAACGGCCGGCCTATCGACAGCCGCGCCACCGCCGGACCGATCAGGTCCCCGAACCAATCGGCGATCCGGGTGGATAGGCGCAGCCGGAAGATATCGAGCACGGCCAGGCAGATATAGATGCCGGTCACAAGGGCGAACAACGCCACGAGGGTCGGCACGCTGCGGCTCGTCAGCACGCGGTCGTAGACCTGCAGCATGAAGAGCGAGCCGGTCAGCATGAACAGGTTGAAGACGGCGGAGAGGCCGACAAGGCCGCCAAAACCTCGACGAAGGGCGCCCGCTGCGCTCTCCACCCGTGTTGCGGGGGCCGATGTCAGCCGCGCCCGCAGATAGGAGAGTCTCGTGTCTGGCGTCATGCGATCCCTCTGCCGATCGGCGGAGCAGCCATTATCGTTGAAGGGACGAGCACGACATTCGTTCCGCCCGATCCCGGCGAGCGGCGGACCACCAAATGCTGCATTGCAACAGTTGCAGAATTTAGCTTGTTCGTAAAGAGCTGGAACGGGGCGCCAACGATTTTGTCAGAATTGAGATCGGGCGACCTCGAGGAGACGAAGCTGATGCATTCGTAGCCTCAAATTATATTATTACTCGACAATGATTTTGACTTGCCGCCGGAGGGTTGTCGTTTAGGGTTCGCACCTTCGCGCCGCCATCAAACGGAAATTAGCTCTCGATCTGCCAAACATTTCTGTGTGATCGATCGGCAACACCCGGTTTAGAAACGCGCCAGGGGAGTCGGAAAGAGATTTCGGACTCCGCTTTTGTGCGGCGCACCTATAGGCTGGGTCGGGGGACTGAAGAGAGGGTACGCTTTGTTTCAGTTTCTCGTACGCGTGTCGTTCCTGTTCATTTGTGCGTTTGGTATCTCGGGTTGCACCGCGCTTCCCTCGGCCGGTCCGGAGATCGACTCCGCCAGCTACGCTGCCGTGAATCCTCAGAAGGGCGCTCCCCACGCCGTCGTCAACGTCACTCCGGAGGTCATTCGGGTCGTCGAGAAGTCGCAGCCGGAATCCGGTCTGGGAAGTTTCCGCGGCCCGGGTGCGGCGAGCATTCGCATCGGCATCGGCGACGTTGTCGGCGTGACCATCTTCGAGGCCAGCCCCGGTGGCCTGTTCATACCGCTTGAGTCGACCAACAGTTCCGGAAACTTCGTCAACCTGCCTGACCAGAAGGTCGACAGTGCGGGCAACATCTCGGTCCCTTATGCCGGATCGATCAAGGCGGCGGGGCAGGAGCCGGCCGCCGTCCAGCGCGTCATCGAGCAGCGGCTGGCCAGTCGCGCGATCGAACCGCAGGCGGTGGTGGCGGTGAAGTCGCAGACCTCGTCCGAGGTCAGCGTACTCGGCGACGTCAATGCGCCGTCGAAATTTCCGATCAATGCGGACGGCGAGCGCATCCTCGACGTAATCGCGAAAGCCGGCGGTCCCAAGCAGCCGGGCTATGAGACCTACGTCACGCTGCAGCGGGGCAAGAAGAAGGCGACGATCTATTTCCAGAAGCTCGTGCGCGAGCCTTCCAACAACATCCATGTGCTGCCCAACGACACGATCTACGTCTATCGCGAGGCGCATGCCTTCACGGCTTTCGGCGCCTCCGGCGAGAACGGCCGCTTCGATTTCGCCGAGGAGACGATCAGCCTGTCCGATGCGCTCGGCAAAGCCGGTGGGCTGCTGGACAACCGCGCCAATCCCGGCGCGGTGATGGTTTACCGGACCGAAGACCGGAAAACGGCGGCCAAGCTCGGCGTTCCTGTCGAGAAATTCGGGGACGACCACATTCCTGTCATTTATCAGTTCAACCTTCGCGATCCGGGAGGGTTCTTCCTGGCCTCGTCATTCCCCGTTCACAACAAGGATGTGATCTATATCGGTAACGCCGCGATCGTGAGGTTCATGAAGTTCATCGATGTCGTCGGGGCAACGACATCTGCCGCATCGGCGGGCCGCAACGCCGTCGACTAGTGGCGCAAGGGGGTTGGAAGAGAGGTAACCGAACGAATGGATGCTGAAATGCCTGGTGCGGGGACGACAATCGCTGCCGCCCCATTCGTAGAAGTCCCCCGGGCAAACTTTCAGGGAATGGACGGATCGACACCATGACCATCCTGATCGCGGTGTTCCTGGCCTGCGTTCTGCTCGTCCTGCATCCCTACGTCACCTACCCGCTGTCGTTGATGGTGATCCGGCGTTTCCGGCCGAAGCCGCTCAACCCGACCCGAGCCGAGCCGACGCGCTTTGCCGTGGTGTGCTGCGTCTACAACGAGCGTGAGGTGATCGATCAGAAGATCGAGAACATGCGGGCCGTGCGCGATGCGTTGGGTGATTGCCAGCTGCTGATCCACAGCGACGCATCGACCGACGGGACGAACGAGGTGCTGCAGTCCGTCGCCGGCGAGTTCACGCTGTCGCTTGCCGAGGGCCGCAGCGGCAAGAGTGCGGGCATGAACAGGCTGCTGTCGATGACGGACGCCGAAATCGTCATCTACACCGACGCCAACGTGATGATCGATGCGACGGCGGTGCGCAATCTGCCGCGATACTTCCAGGACAGGGAAGTCGGCTGCGTCACCGGTCATCTGGTCTACGAGAACTCCGAAGAGAGCCAGACGGCCAGGGTTGGCGCACTCTACTGGCGCCATGAGGAGTGGGTGAAGCAGCTCGAGAGCGACACCGGCTCGGTGATGGGTGCGGACGGGTCGCTGTTCGCAATCCGCAGGAAACTGCATCGGCCGACGCCGGCCGACATTATCGACGACTTCTTCACCTCGATGTCGATCCTGTGCTCCGGCTACCGGCTGGTCCGGGGCGCCGACTTCATTGCCCATGAGCGGACGGCGACAGTTCGCGGGGACGAATTTCGCCGCAAGGTGCGCATCGCCTGCCGGGCCTTCAACTGCCATCGCCTGCTGTGGCCGAGGATCGCGAAGCTCGACGGGCTGTCGGTCTACAAATACCTATCCCACAAATACTTGCGATGGCTGGCCGGCTATTTCCTCGCCATCGGCGCGGCGGCGTCCGCCGTGATCGTGCTCGGCGCGTTCGGGGCGCTGCCTTTCGTCGTATACCTGCTGGTCCTTGCGGCCGCGGCCTTTGCGGCGGACCGCTTCGACTTGCCGGTGATGACCAGCCTCTGGGAGATAATGGTGGCGATGTGGGCGACGGCGATCGGGGTCTACAGGTCGCTGCGCGGCGAACGCTTCCAGACCTGGACGGTCGCCTCTTCGACGCGCAAGTGAGTGAAATCCGAGAGGTCGGCGCCCCGGGAATGCGCACGAGCCGGATTCTCGAGCTTGCGACCGGATTCGGGGCGCTTCACATCGTCCATACGGGGCTGAACCTCGCCTTCACGCTGGTGCAGTTGCTGGTGCTGGCGCACGGCCTCGACCCGTCTCGCTATGCCGAGATCGTCTTCCTGACCGCGGTCGGCTTCTACGTTCAGCCGATCGACCAGGCGATCGGGCGGGCCAACTATACGGCGCTTCGCCCCGGCAACCTCGGCGTCGGCGTGAAAGTCGGCGGCGAAATTTTCCGTTTCCTCGGCGCCCAGGCGGCGCTGCTTGTCGTGCTGTCCTTCCTGATACCGGGATCGCTCGGAATTGACGATCCGATCCGCTATCTCGGCAACGCGCTCTATCTTTTGGGTTGCCTGTTCACCGCCTACTGGTCGTTCGACCTGCAATCGACCGTGTGGTCTGCCGATCTCGGCCGGCAGTTCGCCTTCGTCTCGATCGTCCGCCGGCTGCTTTTCATGGCGGCACTCGGTCTGTTCGTGATGACCGGCAGTTTCCTGGCGTATGCCGTGACGACCACAATCATCGTCATCGCCTTCATGGCGGTTCTCATGCATATGTTGCGGCGGTCGCCCATATGGACGCTACGCACTGCCCCGGCGACGCGCGTCGGCATGGTGGCCCATTGGAAGCGCTTCTGGTCGTCGCTGGTCTTTGCGCTGTCGGAACTCCTCGTTCTCAACTCGCCCTATGCAGTCGTCACCGCGCTTCTCGGCGTCGGGCCGGCACTGGTGATGTTCGACAGCATCATGAAGGTGTGCCGCCTGGCCATGGCGGGAACGCGGACGCTGGCTGAGATATTCCTGCCCCGTATCAGCCGGCAACTGCTGGCCGGCGAGATGCCGAAGGCGCGGCGCGGCCTGTCGCTGGTGACGGCGCTCTGCGTGGCTGCGAGCGCAGTCCCCGCCTTGGCGGTGCTGCTCTTCGGCGAGATGATCTTCGACCTTCTGCTCGGGCAGAACAACGTCGTGCCGCACCAGGCTATACCGGTTGCGGCGCTGATTGTGCTGATCAGCGGCTTCTACCAGCCGGCGACGCTTTTCCTGGGCTATCTCAATGCCGCGAGGCTGATCCGGAGGGTTGCGCAACTGGCCTTCATCGGCGCGGCGGTCTTTTCGCTGTTGGTGGTCCTGAGCGGCGCCGACCGGGTCGCCCTGCTCTGGATCTACGCGGCCTTCTTTGCCGCCATCTCGCTCGTCTCGATCATCTGTTCGGCTAGGATAGAGCCATGGGATTCGGCTCCCGACAGATGATGACACGGAACGTGCGCCTTCCTGCCACTTTTCTGTTGCATCATCGTTATGTTGCAGTGCAATATGAATGAACGTGGTGGGGCAAACCGCGGGCGAAGGCCCGAGCGGGCCATGGTCAAATCTTGCCGGCACTTCGAGGCTGGGCCGTTGTTTCACAAGATTTGTCCGCAGGCCGCCCAGTGAGGTAAATCGTGCCGAAATTCACCGCTATTCTTCCGCTTTACAACAAGGCCGACACGATAAACCGAGCGATAGCGTCCGTGCTTGCCCAGTCGATCGACGATTGCGAGGTGATCGTCGTCGACGACGGCAGCACAGACGGCAGCGTCGATGTGATCGAAAGCGCCCATCTCTCGGCAATCAGGCTCGTGCGGCAGGCGAATGCAGGGCCGGGACGTGCCCGCAATGCCGGTGCGGCGCTGGCTACGGGCGAGTTCCTGACCTTCCTCGATGCCGACGACGAATGGGAGCCCGGCTTCCTCGAAGCGGCAGGCGCGGCGCTCGAAAACCATCCCGACTGCGCCGCCTATGTCGCCGCCTATTCCTCGACGCAGAAAGATATCCACGAGGACATATTGCTCAGGGTGATTCCGGAGACCGGGCCGCGCACCATCGATGGCTTCGACAGGCCCATCGACATGAAAGCCTATGTCGACTGCTTCCATTCGAGTTCGTCCGTCGTGCGACGCGAAACGTTCCGGCGCTATGGCGGCTACTACGATCGGGACCGCTGCCTCTACGGGGAGGATTCCTATTTCTGGCTCCAGGTGGCGCTCGGCGAACGCGTCTACTTCGACCGCCGGATACTCACGCACTTCCATGTAGAGGATTCCAGCCTTGGCGTGAAACAGAAGGGCCGGCATCCGCGCAGGCCGGCGCTCGTCCATCCTGAACCGCTGCGTAGGAGTTGCCCTCCCGAGCGGCGCGCGCAACTGGAAGCGCTGCTTGCGTTCCTGCGCCTGATCGAGACCCAGAAGCTGGTCGCGCAGGGGAAGTTCCACGACATCTCCGGCTTGCGCCGCGCCTTCCCCTGGCCGGCAGGCAAGTCCGACCCGATGATCACGCTTCGTGAGGTGCGTGTGAGCGCGCTGGGACTTGTCAACCGCGGCAGGTCCCTGATTGCGCCGGGAGGCGACAGCCCGACGGTTCCGAACTGATGACGAGGATCGCCTGGGCAAACCAGGCGGAGCATCCAGGCAGCGCATCCGGCGGCGGGGCGAGTGCAGGATCGGTAGAATGACGCTGGCGGCAGACGGCTTTCGGCCATTGGCTTCCGTGGCGACGCCGCAGGCGCGCGTTTCTGACATGGAGTTCATCGTCAAGGTCTTCACGATCGAGATGGTGATCGTCGTGGTCACGCAGAAAATCGCAGTGCCTATCGGCAGCGCCGAAGCCAGTCAGGTGGCGCTGGCGCTGCTCGTCCATGCGGCAGTGCTGGGCATGCTCGCGCTCCGCGGCGTGCTGAGGATCAGCCGGCTCTCTCTCGTCCTGGTTTGTGGCTTCACTTTCACTGCGGGTTTTTCGGCAGTCATGCTTGCCGGCCCCGGCTATTCGGTGATGTCGCTGCTGCTGCTGATCATCATTTCGACGTTCTATGTGTTCCGCGTCGAGCTCGACTGGGAACACTATCTGAAATGGCTCGCCAATTTCCAGCTGATCGCGGTCGGCGCCGCGTCGCTGCTGTTCCTGAACTGGGCGATGCAGTTCGTCAATCTCGGCATGATCGACCTGAATTCCATCATACCGAGGCGGTTGCTCTATTTGCATTACAACTACATCCAGCCGATCCATTGGGGATCGCCATGGATGAAGCCCAATGCGGTGTTTTTTCTGGAGACGTCGCACATCTCGCAATTCATAGCGATGGCGCTCGTCGTCGAGCTGACCTGCTTTTTCCGCGTCCGATACCTGGCCTTTCTGGGCGCGGCGCTGCTGTCGAGCTTCGGCGGGACAGGCATGCTGATGATGGCGGCTTCCGTTCCCTTCGTGCTCGGCCGGGTGCCGAAAGGCGTCATATTCGCGGGCATCGTGGCGTTGCCGGTCGTCTATGCAGGCGCCAGCGCCATCGGGCTGACGAAGAACATCGAGGCCCGCGTGACCGAATTCGGTTCGCGCGGAACCAGCGGCGAGATGCGGTTCTCGCGGCCCGCCGAGGCCGTGGCCGACGCCATGTTCGGCGACGAGACGGATCTGTTCATAGGCAAGGGCGCCGGCTCCATGCCGAAGGGAGAGTCGGCCAGGGGAGCGAATTTCGCATGGGCGCCTTATTCCAAGGTCTTCGTCGAATACGGCATCGTGGCTTTCATCTTCTGGGCGCTGCTCATCCTGACGGCGATGTTTGGCCACGGCACGCCATTCGCCATTTCCTGGGTCGTGTTCCTTCAATATCAGTTCATGAACGGCTCGCTGAACGTTCCCATACACACGATCTACGCCATGCTGCTGGCCGGGAGCATCGTCGTTACGGCGCGCCACGCGCCGCGCAACACGGCCGACCGGGCCGAAGGCCGTCCGCCCGCCGGCCGGCCTTCCATGAAGCGCGCTTAGGCGACTGGCTGGAACAATGGCGCTGAAGCAGCAGGTTTTCACGGGTTCCGTCTGGAGTCTCGCCGGCACGGCCGGGCAGCAGACGGTCAGCTTCATACTGTTCGTCATGCTGGCGCGGCTTCTCACGCCGGCAGATTTCGGCGTCATGGCGCTCGCGGCGGTGGTGATCGACATCCTGGCGCTGATCGGCTGCCTCGGCCAGATCCAGGCGCTGGTGCAGCGGGAGCATCTCGACGACGCGGCCGCCAGCACCAGCTTCTGGATGCTTCAGGCATTTGGCCTGGCGATGACGGCGGTAGTGTTCCTGACCGCGCCAATGGCGGCGTCGGTGTTCGCGGTGCCGTCGCTGGAACCCGTTCTCCAGCTGCTGGCCCCGGTATGCCTTCTGCAGACGCTGAGCGCCGTCCACGAGGCGTGGCTTAGGCGGACCTTCGGCTTCAAATGGCTGGCGGCGCGCACCGTCACGGCGTCGATCCTCGGCGGCATCGTCTCGGTCGGCATGGCGCTCTATGGCTTCGGCATCTACGCGATGGTCGCACAGCGGCTGATCGTGGCCCTCGTGCTCACCGCGATGGTGTGGTGGAGTTCGCCCTGGCGGCCGAAATTGCTGTGGGCCACGGCCGACGCGCTTTCGCTTGCTCGCGTCGGCGCCGATGTCAGCATGGTCACCGTGCTGCAGATCGCCAATACCCGCATCATCGACGTGGCCGTAGGCTATCTTTTCGGCCCCCAGATACTCGGCCAGTTGAGGATCGCCTGGCGGCTCTTCGACTTCGTGATGGCCGTGGCCGTGCAGCCGGTCGTCAACGTCTCGCTGTCGGCGCTGAGCCGCCTGCAAGGCAACAGCGCGGCGTTGGCCAGCGCTACCGTCCGGCTCATTGGCGTATCCGGCACCGCGCTCTATCCGGTCTTCTTCGGCATCGCCGTCGTAGCACCCGATGTCATGCCGGTGCTGTTCGGCGACAAATGGGACGATGCGATCCTGTTCATCCAGATACTTTCCCCGATCTCCGTTGCCGCGACGATCAACTACTTCCTCGGTTCGGCTCTTCTCGCGGCGGGCCGCACGCGCTGGATCCTGTGGCAGGCGCTTGCTCAGGTCGCGCTGGCGCTGGCGCTCACCGTGGCGTCCGCGCCGTTCGGCGTGGTGCCGGTCCTGGTGGCGAACGTGGTTCGCGCCACGATCATGGCGCTTGTGAACGTGTGGCTACTGAAACTGGCGATCGGGGCGACGCCGGCGGCGCTGAGCCGCGCACTGGTCCCGCCGCTCGTCGCCGCTACCGTGATGACGGCCGTGCTCGTTGCGGCCCGGCCGCTCCTTGTCGAATTCCTCGATGTTGCGCTGCTACGCGCCTTTGCGACTGCGTTCGCGGGAGTGCTGCTTTTCGGCTCGGTGCTCTGGTTCGGCTTCCCGTCGTGGCGGCGCAACATGCACATGGAACTCAAGCCGTTGCTTGCTGGAAAAAGGGCGAACTCCTGATGAAGCTGCATTATTTCCGATCGCCCCACGGCAATTTCGGAGACGACCTCAACGCCTGGCTGTGGCCGGAGCTTCTGCCGGGCGCGTGGGACGACGGCCAGGACGGCATCACCTTCGTCGGCATAGGCACTATTCTGAACAGGCTGGTGCCCGACACAAGGCTGAAGATCGTGGCGGGTTCGGGCGTCGGCTATTCGCCGCTGCCGCCGAATCTCCACGACGGTTCCTGGGAAATCCTCGGCCTACGGGGGCCGCTTTCGGCGCGTGCGGCAGGCCTGCCCGCCGAGGCCGTCATCACTGACGGCGCGATCCTGCTCGGCACGATCGACGGCTTGGTGAAGCCGCAGGGCATGCGCACCGGCAATGTCGTGTTCGTTCCGCATGTTTCCTCGACGGAAACAGGAGCCTGGGAGGAAATCTGTGCCGAACTCGGCATCACCTACATCGATCCGCGATGGAGTTTTCATGAGGTCTTCGCGCTCATCGGCAATGCGAGGCTCGTACTCGCCGAGGCCATGCACGGGGCGATCGTCGCCGACACGTTGCGCGTGCCCTTCGTGCCGCTCGTCTCGTCGCGCGAGATCAGTTCGTTCAAATGGATGGACTGGACGCTGTCGATGGGACTGCCCTATCGGCCGATCCGCCTGCCGCCGAGTTCGCTGCTCGACGCCGCGCGCGACCGGCTGGTGACGTCGATGGGCCATGGGCATCTCAACCCGGGAGTGTTCGACACATCCGCCGATAACAGCATCGCTGACGAGTTGCTGCGCCAACTCGGCCGGGCATCGCAGCGAGAAGAATCGCCGGGCTGGCAGCGCGTGCATGACAACACTAAGCGCCTGTGGCGCAGGGTGGTGAAGCCGGCGACGGTGAAGGCATCCGGCGGCATGCTTGCGGGCCTCGACCGACGGCTTTTCGACCGGGCGACGGAAGCTGTCCGCAAAGCCATGGATGCGCCGAGCTATCTGAGCGACGACCGCACATATGAAAGCAAGCGCGCACAACTCATGGACAGGTTGGAGATGACGAGGCGGATTGCTGCATGAGGCACGACAGGAATGCATTTCGTGGGTCGTCGGACATGCTCGGCGATCTCGAACTCGCCATCATCGGCTGCGGGGCAATTGCCGACTCCTACTATTTTCCCGTGCTGTCGGCCGATGCCGGTGCCCGCGAGAAGGTCTGGCTGGTCGAACCTTCGGTCGAGCGGCGCGAGATGGCGGCGGCGGTATTCGGCTTTCGCCGCGAGCAACTGGTCGGCGATATCGCCGATCTGCCGGCCAGGGTGACCGCCGCGGTAAACGCCACGCCGAGCCATCTGCATGTCGCGACGACGCTTCCGCTGATCGAGCGCGGCGTGAGCGTCATTGTCGAGAAGCCGCTCGCCGAGACGGCTGAAGACGCCAGGCAGTTGGTCGACGCGGCCAGCGGCCACTCGGTGCTCACGGCAAACCAGTATCGCCGCTTCTGCCCTTCCTACCGGCTGGCGCGGGAAATCATCGCGGGCGGCGAGATCGGCGAGGTTCGTCGTATCCATTGGGCGGAAGGCCAGAAATTCGAATGGCCGACGCAGTCCGGTTTCTACTTCCGCAGGCCTTGGACGACCGGGCGCCCGCGCGGCGTGCTGCTCGACATCGGCGTGCATGTGCTGGACGTCGTGTGCTGGTGGCTGGGCGAAACGCCGCGCGTTGTGTCCGCCTCGATGGACGGATTCGGCGGGCCGGAATGTTTTACGCGGGCCGAGCTGGCCTTCGGCGACATCGAGATGAATCTTGCAGTCAGCTTCCACTCGAAGCTCGCCAACGGGTTTGTCGTTGAAGGTACAAAGGGGGCAGTACGCGGCTCGGTGACCGATTTTTCGACCATCAAAATCCGCACCGGCTCCGGCGGCTGGCAGACGAGGAGGGGGGCGGGGCCAGCAGGCTGGACCGATTTCGCCGAGATATTGCTCAGGAACTTCGCCGCGGCAGTCGAGGGCCGCGAGGCGCTGCTGGTCGATGCCGCCAGCGTCGTCGGGCCGCTGGAGGCGGTCGACGCGATCTACGCGGCAGCCGTCAGCCCGCTGCCTGGCTACTACGGGGAGTGGGCGTCATGACGAAACCCGTCGTGCTCGTTACCGGCGCCGGCGGCTTCATCGGCGGCTGGGTCGCCGAAGCGCTTCACCTGGCGGGCTGGGATGTCAGGGCCGGCATCAACCGCTGGACGAGCGCGGCCAGGATCGCGCGCTTTCCGCTGACGATCGTCCAGTGCAACGTCATGGACGCTGCTTCGCTCGACGGGGCGCTCGTTGGCGTCGACGTCGTCGTCCACTGCGCCCGCGGACCGAACGAGGATGACGAGGTAGCCAAGTCGGGAACACGCCTGTTGATCGAGCGGGCCAAGCTCGCCGGGGCGAAGAAGATGGTCTTCACCAGTTCGGTCGCCGTCTACGGCGATGCGACCGGGCGGATCGGGGAGGATACGAAGCCTGTCGGCGCGATGTCGGCCTATGGAAACAGCAAGCGTGTCGCCGAATCCGTCTGCGACGAACTGGCGACCGACGATTTCCCGATCGTCGGCATCCGGCCGACGCTGGTCTATGGGCCGTTTTCGCAGCAATGGAGCGCGCCGTTCATAGCCCGCTTCGCCTCGGGCCGCTGGAGCGCGCTCGGCGACAGAGGCGAGGGCAAATGCAACCTGGTTTATGTCGGCGATCTCGTGCGCATGATCCGCTTTATGGCGGAGCACGACACCGGCCGCTTTGCCGTGTTCAACGGCAACGGCCCCGAGGCCCCGACCTGGAATTCCTATCTCGAGCGCTTCAACGAGGCACTCGGCTTTCCGCCTCTGGCCCGGCCCGATCCGTCGCTGGGGATGAAGGTCGCGTTGCGCCGGCCGGTCCGCAAGGTCGGCAAATACCTTCTCGCCAACCATCGCGACCTGCTGGTCGCGGTCGCGGCGCGCAATTCGAAGATCAAGTCGGCGATGAAGAAGGCCGAAGAAGATCTTCGCCTCAGGCCGAACGACGACGAGATGGCGCGCTTTGCGACTGACGTCACCTATTCCATGGATCGCGCCGCAAGGGTCGGCTTCGTGCCGCGGACCAGCGTCGACGAGGGAATCGCCATGACCGCGGAATGGGCGCGCGACATCGGCCTCGTGACTTGACCTCCGCCGCTGCCCGACAGGATTGGGATGTCGTCAGCCGCCGTCGCGTGGCGCGCCGAAGCGGCGCTTGAACGCCTCGGAAGCTTGCGGGAACTGCTGGTTGGACATGCGGGCGTTGTAGTCGGATGCCTGCACGTCCCAATAGCTCTGGTAGAGCGGCTTCGTCTCCTCGAACCAGTCCGCCATGCCCGCGATGAACACCGGATCGTCGCCGACACCGCCGCCGCCGGGTTTGTCGCCCACGCCCCATTCCGGATAGGAGATCGGCTTGCCGTGCTCGCGGGCGAAATCGCGGTGCCACTTCAACCCGAACGGCTGGTCGAGGAAATACTGAAAACGATCGTGCGGATCGGCAGTGGAGGGGTCCCAGGTCTCGGCATAGATATCCATGCCGATAATGTCGACGACGTCGTCGCCGGGATAGGCTTCGGTAGGATCCATGGCGTGGCGGCCGTGATTCGGACACCACTCGAACTTGAAACGCTGTCCGGGCGCCCGGCGCATGATTTCAACGATCCGCCGGAAATAGCGTTTGTAGCTTTCCGGGTCCTTCGAGGCGGCCCAGGGCATCCAGTCGCCGTTGAACTCCCAGCCGATTCGCACGACCGTGTCGTGCAGCCCGTATCGGACCAGTGCGTTGGCGGTCTGGGTGAATATGGCGTCATAGGCACCGTCGGCGCCTTCACGAAGCGTGCCGGCATCGCCTCGCGGCAGCATCGGCACCGAAAGCGTCAGAGCGATGTCCGAATCGGCCCAGCACTTGACGATCCAGGGGATGCTGCGCCGCATCTCCACCCAGCTCTCCTGATTGAGGGCATCGACCGTGCGTTCGACCTTGCGGCCGAGGAAATTCTCGAGCTCCACCATCGCGGCGCGGCCGTCGCAGCCGGGGCCGCGATAGGCGCCCAACTCGGTCGGCTGGGCGGGCCAGGCAACGAAGATCATGGCTGCAACCGTCGCGCCGCGGACGAAACGGCGCGCAAGCCGCGACGTGTCGGTTCTCATTTCCATACCGCGCCGCCGCAGCTTTCGATGTAGGCGATCGCCGGCTGGCCTATCGGCTTGCGGCGGCCCGGATGCTGCCTTGCCCATTTCAGGAAATTGCCGAAGGAGCGGAAGACGTTCACCCGGCCGCGGTTGAGATAGAACACATAGGCGGAGAACAGCACGAAATTGAGCGGCAGATAGATGGCCGGGAGATATTTGAACGAGATGATCAGCTTGTTGGTCAGTCGCATCTCCTCGACTTCCTTTTTGGGCTTGCGGCCGCCCGGATCGTTGTACTCGACGACCCAGCAGCCCGGCTCGTAGTAGATCTCGTAGCCGGCATCGACCACCCGGTAGGCGTAGTCGATCTCCTCCAGCCCGTAGAAGAAATCCTCCGACATCGGCCCGATGCGGTCGAAGGCACTCCGGCGCATGGCGAAGCCGTTGCCCTGGAAGCGGAAGGTCTTGAACGGACGGTCCTGGGGCAGCGACTTGTCGGTATGGGGAAAGGACGCGCGGGGAGTTACACCGGTCGCAGGATCGATATGGCGCGCGGTCACGATGGCGACGTTTGGATTGGCCGCGAACGCCGCTTCGTAGCGGTCGAGTACGCCTTCCGGATTGAGGAAGGCGTCGTCGTCGACGAAAACCATGTAGGAACCGCGCGCCGCGTTCGCCCCGTCATTGCGCGCCGCGACGCCCTTGTTGTAGCCGAGCTTGACATATTGCCAGTGCACGAAGGGCGACAGGAAGGACGAGCGGTCGGTCTCGTCGGCATTGTTGTCCACAAGAACAAACTCGACCTCATGAAGACGTGAAGCGGCAACCTTGGCCGCCTGTGTTATCGTCTCCGGAACCAGATGGTCGCGGGCATAAGTCACCATGACGATCGAAAAGAGCGGCGCATTGAAACCGTGTTCAGCCGACGTCCGTATTCTCATTGATCGTTCCTTTTGGTGCGGATGCGCAACACCTGATCGACAATGCGGCAGACGTGGACGGCCTATCGCCTAAATTGTTGGCTTTTCTTCGGCCGGCTGCTACCAAGTCAGGCATCCCATTGGTTTTGTCTGTTTTGTTCAGAGAAACTTGACGGCGAGCCAGTAACGAGCGGTTCACGGAAGGGGCGCCGATGACCGTCATTGTAGTCTTGTTGTATCTCGTCATCGGCGTTGGCTGTGGAGTGATACGGCTTTCCGCCCTCGCGGTAGGTCTCATCGCCATGGTCCCCGCCATCGTCGGTGCATATGCGGCCAGCCAGGACGGCGCGCTGTCGATGCTGATCGCCGCGCTCATTCCACTGCTCGTGATCGAGTGCGCATATTTCGTTACCATGCTGGTCGGCGCAAGGCTTCAAGACGCCAAGCCGGCGACGGACGCCGTCGACCCGCGCGAGCCGGCGCCCGGCGACCTACGGCTGCAGCAAAAGCCGCAGGTTCGCGAAGAGCCATGATTTTCCGCGCCGCTCAGTAGCTGCCCTTGCGGCCGAAGACGACGATCACCGTCTTGGCGATGATCCACACGTCGCGCAGGATCGACCAGTTCTCGACATAGGCGACGTCCAGCGACACGCGCTCGTCATAGGTGCAATCGCTGCGTCCGGTGACCTGCCACAGGCCGGTGATGCCGGGCTTGGTCGCCGCATACGACTTGAAGTGGTTTCCGTAGCGGCGCACCTCGGCAGAGACGATCGGCCGCGGCCCGACGATGCTCATGTCGCCCTTGAGTACGTTCCAGAGTTGCGGCAGTTCATCGAGGCTGGTCTCCCGGAGTATCCTGCCGAGCTTGGTGACGCGCGGATCGTTCTTGAGCTTCTGGGATTGGGCCCATTCGGCCGCCGCCGCGGCATCGCGCTCCAGCAGTTCCCGCAAAACGGCATCCGAATTGGTGATCATCGACCGGAATTTCAGGCACTTGAAGCGGCGGCCGTTCAAGCCGATCCGCTCATGGCCGAAAATGGCGGGGCCCGGGTCGGTGTAGCGAATGGCCAACGCAACCATCAGCATGAGCGGCCACAGGACAGCCATGCCGGATATAGCCAAGGCGATGTCGAGTATCCTCTTGAGCGCGCCGCCGGGGGAATATTTAGCCGATCCTATGCCAACGATCTCGACCGACGAACCGGCGGCATTTTCCAGGGAGCTTTCGGCTTTCAGCATCAGGCGTCTCCATCAACGCAATATGCGCACGCGAACAGCCCCTGGGTGCCCCCAAATCCGCGAACACTAAATTTAAACCATCGATCTCAAGCGCGATCAAGTGGGTATTTAATCACTTAGCCGAGCCACTATTCGGTAATCGATGCGTGCACGGCGAAAGGTATGGTAGTTATACTTATTTTTAAACTGCGATGGTGCATTGCAAAAATCACGATGTATTTATGTATGTTTCATGCAACATGCGGTAAATCACTTATGAAATTACCGTGGTTACAAAAATTTATATGAAGCTCTGCTATAGGTAAAAAATATTGCGCCGCAGCGAAACCTTTGCCGCGCTGATGCGAGGTCTGGGATGCTGGCCGTTTTGCACGATCCCGCCACGCTTGGCTGACGTGTTCAGTCGCCGGGCCGGTGCGCCCTGGGCGTCGCGTCGGACCCACCCCCCGCATTTTGCGGAGAGCAGGCACGCGCGCGTGCGAATCATGCGAAGACGTAGTCGTCCTGTGAAAGCGATGCGACCCCGGCCAGGTGGAAGGTCTGCTCTCCTGCGGAATAGTGAATCGTCCAGTCGTCCTCCACGTTCGTCAGATATGCGTCGGCGCCATAGCCGACGAAGCGCAGCTCGTCTCCTTCCTCGGTCTCGCTGCCGCTGAAGTCGGCGACCGTGTCGGAGCCGCTTCCCGGCTCGAAGACGAACACATCGCTGCCGGCGCCGCCGATGAGATAGTCGCTGCCGCCTTTTCCGTTCAACTCGTCGTCGCCGGCGGAGCCGGTGATGCGGTTGGCGAGATCGTTCCCCGTGCCGGTTCCCGGAGCCAGCAATGCGAGATTCTCCACGTAGTCGGGCAGAGCGTATGAGATGAAGGCTTCGACGGTGTCTATGCCTTCGAGCGCTTGCTCGACGACCTGCTGGTCGGCATTGTCGACGAGATAGGTGTCGTCGCCGATGCCGCCGGCGTAGATGTCGGCATTGCCCTTGCCCTCGAACCGCTCATTCGATGCGCTGCCCAGCATCGTGTCGGCCTCGCCGGTACCGATGTTGGCCCGGATCCATGCCTGGCTTTCCGGCGGCACGCCGGGCAACAGGAAATCGTCTTCGGCAAAACTCGATATCTGCATGTCCCTGAAGACGAGCGTCTCGAAACTGCTGAGCGCCAAATGGGTGTCGTCGCCGACCTGTGTCATCGCCGCCTGGACCTCCGCGAAGGTCGAAAAGCCGTGATCCTTGAGGCGGACGATATCGCTGCGGCCCGTTCCGGCCTCGAAGTCGGTGATGATGTCGGAGCCGTCGCCGCGCTCGAAGACGAATGTGTCGCGACCGCCGCCGCCCGTCAGGATGTCGTTACCCAGACCGCCCGTGATGACGTTCACGCCGCTGTTGCCGGTGATGATGTTGGGCAGCGCGTTTCCGGTGGCATATTTCTCGCCATCGGCGACCATGGTGAGGTTCTCTACATTGTCCGGCAGGGCGAACCCTATGGAGGCCCGGATCGTGTCGATGCCGCCGTCGAAATCCTCATAGACCTTCGCATTCCGGTCATTGATATTGTAAATGTCGTCTCCGAACCCGCCAATCAGTGCGTCGGCGCCGGCGCGCCCATTGATGAAATCGTGGCCTGTCGTGCCTTGCAGCGTCTCTGGACCCCACGTCCCCTCGATATAGCGCGTGTGGGCGGCACTTTGACGCAGCGTGTAATTTTCAAGGGTATATTCCGGCAACTGCCAGGCGTTGATCTCGTCGATCTTGAACTGCGCGACCAGTGCTGGATCGGGATCTCCGGCAAGGCCTCCGATCGCCAGGTTGGCGATCATGTACATCGGGTCGTTCAGTTCGGTGGGCGTCGGCGTCGATCCCGTCTCTACGCCATCGACATAGAAGGTGATCTCGTAGGGGGTCCACATCATGCCGTAGCTGTGAGACCCGCCCGACGTGTCGACCTGGGCCCAATTGTCGGTAGTGCCGCCGGTGCCGATGACGGCGGTATGAACCTGGTTGGGGATGTCGCCATATGCTTCGAGGATATCGATCTCGGGCGGCCATCCATTGTCGACGGGCAGCATCCAGAAGGCCGGCCAGGTGCCGGCGTCAGTTGGAAGTTCTGCCGTCATCTCGAAATAGCCGTAGGTCTGCCAGAAGGACGAATGCGACGAGATCATGCCGGAGGTGAAGTCGAAATGCTTGGTCGCTGCGCCCGGCTCGGTGATCGGCTCAGCCGTTATGACGAGCTGGCCGTCCTCGATCGAGAAGGGGTTGTAGCCGACAGGCGCATCCATCTCCGTGTTCGTCAGGCCGCGGAAGTCACTGTCGACATAGATCTGCTCTTCGCCGTTCTGCGCCAGCGTGAAGGCGCCGTCGCCCCACCATTCGAAGCGCGTGCGCCAGGTCCCGCTGCCGTCCGAGAAACGGTCGAGATCGCTGAAATCGTCGTTGAAGGTCTGGACGAGAGAGGCGGTGTCGGCGCCGAACGAAAAATTGTTCGCCGCAAATGATGTCGCCTGGCTGTCGCGGAACGTAAGGGCGGCGCCGTCGCCGAGATCGAGGATGGTGTCCGAGCCGAGCTGATGCAGGGCGGACTTCACGTCGGCGAAATTCTCGAATCCGAAACCTGAAAGCGCTACCGTGTCTCCGCGCTGCCCGGCCTGGAAATCCATGATGACGTCGGACCCTTCGCCCTGGCGGATTGCGAACGTATCGCGTCCGCCGCCGCCAAACAGCACGTCGCCGGCACCGCCGCCGTCGATCAGGTTGCTGCTGTCATTGCCGGTGATGATATTGGCGAGATCGTTGCCCCGCGCCGATGCGGATTGCCCGCCGAGCAGGGTCAGGTTCTCGACGTTGGCGGCCGAAGCAAGCGAGTAGCCGTGCACGCCATAGGTGGAGATCGTGTCGATGCCGGCATCGGCGTCTTCGATAACCGCATTGCTGTGATCCCACACGATGTATGTATCGTCGCCCTGACCACCGACGAGCGTGATGTCGGGATTGCTTCCCGCAAGCTGGTCGTTTTCGGACGTGCCCGCGAGCGTGCTGCCTTCTTCGTAAGTCGAGTTCCACGTCGTCGGCGGGCCCGATACCGGTAAAGGCTGGTCGAGTTCGAGATTCACAGGCCGCAGCGCGTCAAGATCGATATTGGCGAGCGTCAGCGCCTCGCCGTTCGCCAGCGTGACGGTGACTTGGGCCCCGGACTGTACCGATGCCTCCCTGAATGCCTGGAAGTCGCGGAAGCCGTAGTTCTGGAGACGAAGCACATCTCCGCCGATGCCGGCCTGGAAATCCGAAATCGTGGCGGAGCCTTCGCCGCTGCGCAGGACGAACATGTCGGCATCGGCGCCACCCGACAGCACGTCGTTTCCGGCGCGGCCATACAGGATGTCAGGGCCCGCGGATCCCGCCAGCGTATCCGCTCCGCTCGTCCCGAACACGAAACCCGGCGACGTGGAAAAAACCAGCCTGCTGTCGTGAGTTGCCATGGGCTCGCTCCTCTAGCCTGAACGGCCAGTCGCCGTTCGGGTTGACGGTAGCGCAGGGGACATGCGCCAGTGTGGTCCACCCCATCCCAAAGTGCAAAGTCCAGCGTGGAAAGAATAGCGAACGCAATGCGTCGGCCGAATGACCGCGGTGGGGTTTTTTTGTGTCGCGTTCAAAATGTCGCAGCGCTGCCCGTTCTGATTCAGATTCCCGCAACCCTGGTTCAAGAGTTTGCTTCAACAGGATTTTTTGGAATCAGGTGAGCATTCGGCAGGTGAAGAACCTGTTTATGCTGTCTAGTTCTGAAAGATTGACTGACGAGGCGTGCTGACGACCGGCGTTGACAATGCACCGGTTTCGCGCCCCTTTAGCGATCGGCGACGCTCGTTCCTCCTGGTCAGGGTCTTCCATGGTTGGCGCGCGCCGCTCCGACGGGGCGACTCCGGCGGCAGTATTTTTATCTGCACGGACTCAGGCGTGCAGTTCCAGGTGGCGGGATCGGGAGGGTGGTTTTTGTGAGGGTGCCCGCACCGTGACATTTGCAGTATTCATCGGCCTTTCCGTCGTCTTCCTGCTTCTCAGCATCCATCCTTTCGTCACCTATCCGCTTTCGCTGATGTTGTTGCGGCGCCGGCGCCCCGCGCCGGTCGTGCTGCCTTCCTTGCCGTCGTTTTCGATCTGCGTCTGCGCCTACAACGAGGAGCGCACCATAGCCGCGAAGGCTCGCAACATGATCGCGGTCGCCGAAGCCGTTCCGCAATGCGAGTTGTTCATCTATGTCGATGGCGCGTCGGACAGGACGCTGGAGCAACTGGAGCCCTTCAAGGACAGGATCAACATCGTGGCCGCGGAGGTCAGGCGCGGCAAGTCGCACGGAATGAACGTGCTCGTGGGCAGGTCCACGGCCGAGATCGTCGTATTCACGGACGCCAACGTCGAGCTCGACCGCAATGTGCTTCGTGCGCTTGCGTCGGGATTCGCCGATCCATCGGTGGGATGCGTATGCGGTCATCTCGTCTATTCGAACCCCGACGAGAGCGCGATGAGCAGTTCCGGTTCGCTCTACTGGCGCATCGAAGAGGCCATCAAGCAGCTCGAGAGCGACGCCTTCAGCGTTGTCGGCGCGGACGGCTCCCTGTTTGCGATCAGGCGAACCGCCCACCACATCGTTCCGGACGACATCATCGACGATTTCTACATCTCGATGAAGATACTGATCGATGGCCAGCGCGTCGTGCGCGCGCCCGACGCGCTCGCCTTCGAGAAATCGGCGACCAATACCTATGACGAATTCCGCCGCAAGATCCGCATAGCCTGCCAGGCCTTCAACGTTCACAGGCTGATCTGGCCGCAGATCTGGCCGAAGCCGCTGCTCGCCTATTGCTACGTGTCGCATCGGCTGTTGAAGTGGGTGATCGGCTATAATTTGCTGCTCGCCGGACTGTTCTTCCTGCTGGCAATGCTGGCGGTATTCCCGCCGACGCCCGTCCTCACGGCATTCCTCCTCGTCGCTGCTGCCTTCGCGATTCTCGTCGCCACGAAGTTCGACCCTGCCCTCAAGGTGCTGGCGATGCTGCTGTCCTTCGCCGGCACGTCCTGGGGCGTCTGGAGGTCGGTGCGGGGCGACAGGTTCCAGACATGGACGCCGACGCCGAGTGCCCGGGCGAACGGTCACGGATGACCGGCTCGGGATCGGGCCAGTCAATCATGCGCTGCTTCAAACTTCGGCCCCAAAATCATGCTCTCTTGCACTGCAGCAAAACCCTGCTAACCTTCGACCCACGGGCGCGGGCAACGAGGTAGTCAAGATAAGCGTTTTATTACAGTGATTTGGTGCCGGTGATCTTCTTGGGGATGACCATCCTGTTCGCTGAATTGAAACGTTTTGATGCAGCGCAATATAGGATGCCGCCCTGATGCTCGTGCAGCTCCAGAAGAACTGGCCGGGTGATTCGCCACCGCCGCAGCCACCCGCCGGGGCGGAAGCGGGTCTTCTCAGCATCGCCAATCTCCTCGCCATATTGAGGCGCCGGGCGATGCTCATCGCAGCCGCCGTGGTGGCGATGCTGTTGGTCGGCGTTCTCTATCTTGCCACGACCAAAGCGATGTTCGACTCCACCGCTCTGGTCTATCTCGACATCGAGAATACGCAGACCTTCGACGGCACTCCCGCGAATGCCTCCTCCGGCATGCCTCCGAGCCTCGACGATGTCGATGTGAACAGTCAACTCGAAATCATCCGCTCCGAGAAGATTGCGATCGCCGTCATCAAGCAGCTCGGCATAAAGGATGCGGAGGAGTTTCGGCGGCCCCAGAATTCCATCGCCCACCTTGCAGCCAAGGGGCGCGGCGTCCTCCGCTCCATGATCCGGTTGGGTCCACCGCCGCCGATGGTGGAGGAGGATGCCGAGATCCCGCGCGGCGTCATCGACGCGTTCTCCAAGCGCCTGTCCGTCAGCCGAATCGACGAGACTTTCGTGATCGTGATCAGCTTCACGTCCGAAGATAGCCAGCGGGCCGCCGACGTCGCCAATGCCGTTGCGAACGCCTACCTCGAGGAGAAACTGGACGCGCGCTATGAGTCGGTCAGCCGTGCATCTGCATGGCTCGAGGGACGCCTCGCCGAATTGCGCGACAAAGCGGTCGCCTCCGACCAGTTGGTGCAGAACTACAAGCGCGACAACGGCATCATCGACACCAATGCCGGCGGCGGCCAGTTGCTGTCCGATACGCAACTCACCGATCTTTCCGCGAGGCTGGGCGACGCCAAGAAGGAAACCGCGACGCGGCGCGCCCGCTACGACCAGATTGCGCAGATGATCGCCTCGGGCAATCCCGATGCCTCGGTGGTGGATTCGCTCGACAACCCCGTGATCAACGAACTGCGCCAGCAATATTCGCGCCTGGCGCAGCAGGAGGCCGACGTATCGCGCCGGTACGGCGCCGAACACGAAGCCGCGCAGAAGGCGCGGCGCCAGATGGAAGACATCAACGGGCTGATCCTGCGGGAGCTCAGGCGCATCGAGCAGGTATACAAGAGCGATCTTGAGGTCGCGAGCCAGCAGGAAAGCGCTCTCACACAATCGCTCGAAGCCTATACGGCGCGCTCCTCCACGATTTCCCAGGCGCTGGTGCGCCTGCGTGAACTGGAGCGCAACGCACAAGCCGACCAGAACCTTTATGAGAGCTTCCTCGATCGCTACAAGTCGGCCTTGCAGCAGCAGTCGTTCCCGATCACCGATGCACGCGTGCTTACCGCAGCCTCGCCCGCTCAGGGGAAGTCGTCACCCAAGACCGTCATAACGCTGGCGCTGTCGGGTATCGCCGGCGTTGCGCTTGGCCTGATCCTGGCGCTGGCGCGCGAGTTTGCCGACAGGACGTTCCGCACGCCCGGCCAGGTCGAGCGCGTTCTCGGACACCCCTGCCTGGGCGTTCTGCCCAAACTCGCTCGCGGCCGGGGCCGTCGCCGACCCAGCTCGCGCAAGCACGCGGCCGCCCGGGTGCTTGCTCGCGACCTCGGCGTGTTCCAGCATGTGGTGAAGGCGCCGCTGTCGCGATTTGCCGAGACTCTGAGATCGGCCAAGCTGGCGATCGACTTCGCCCAGTCGGATGCCGGCATGCGGGTGATCGGCGTCGTTTCGTCGATGCCCGGAGAGGGCAAATCGACGGTCGCCATGAATCTCGCCGAGCTCATCGCGTCGTCCGGAAGCTCGGTTCTGGTCATCGACGCCGATCTGAGAAGCCCGACCCTGACGCGCGAGATCACGCCGGACGCCAGCGCCGGGCTGTTCGAGTTCCTCGTCAACGACGTTCCGATCAACGAGCTGATCTACTCGGACGAGGCCAAGCGGCTGAAACTCCTGCCGGCGGCGGGCAGGGGCGGCGCTGCCCAGAAGACCGATCTGATCGGGTCGGCCAAGATGGCGCAGTTGCTGACGGCCGCACGCCAGACCTACAACTACGTGATCATCGACCTGCCGCCGCTGGCGCCGGTCATCGACGCCAAGGCGATAGCCGGAGCGGTCGACGGATTCGTCTTCGTGGTCGAATGGGGCGAAACCTCCACCGCCACCGTTTCCGATGCCCTGCATAACGCGCCGCTGGTCGACCAGAAGATCATCGGGTGCATCCTCAACAAGGCGGACGAGCAAGGACTGCGTCTCTACACCTCGACAGTCGGAAACAGCAGCTCATATTACCATCATGAAAAGTTCGGCTCCTACGTATCGCAGAGCTGATACGTCCGGCCCGGCCTTGCGCCACGGGTCGGGCCTGCTCGCGCTTGTTGCGCGTCATATCGCCACGGCTGCGGGCAAAGGTGGCATCCGGCCCTATCCGGCCATCGACGCGAAGACCGTGATCTACGCCGTCGGCGACGTCCACGGGCGCGCGGACCTGCTGATGCGGGTGCATGAGGCAATGGAAAAGGACTGGCGCGCCCGACCGGCGGAGCGTCGTCTCGAAGTCTATCTCGGTGACTATGTAGATCGCGGCCCCGACAGCGCCTCCGTGATAGCGATGCTGCGCGCCCGCTCGCGAACGTCCAGGATCATGCCGCTCCTGGGCAACCACGAGGAGGTCCTGCTCAGATTCCTCGACGGCCGCCTCTCCGACAGGGAGTGGCTCGACTGGGGTGGCGCTGCGACGGCGCTTTCCTACGGGATCAATCCGTCGAGGGAGGCGATCCTGAACGCGGCTCTTTCGCGGGCCATCCCGCTGGACGACATCCGGTTCCTGAGGGCGCTGCGGCCGAGCTTTCGTTACGGCCCGTATTTCTTCGCCCATGCAGGGGTCCTTCCCAACCGGGCGCTGGAGGACCAGGGACGTGACGATCTTCTCTGGATACGCAGGCCCTTCCTCGACCATAAGGGGAATTTCGGAGCCGTCGTCGTGCATGGGCACACGCCGAATGCCGAACCCGAATTCAAGTCGAACAGGATCAACCTCGACACCGGCGCCTACGCCACGCATCGTCTCAGCTGCCTGCGGATCGACGCGACGGGTGCTGCGCTGATCGGCGGTTGACGGATGGAAGGCAACTGCCAAACCGGATATTGTCCTGCAACGGCCGGGCCGCTCCAGGGCGCTTCTGAAACATGAAAAGGACCAGAAGATGCGGATCACGATGATAGGCAGCGGCTATGTAGGCCTCGTGTCGGGGGCCTGCCTTGCGGATTTCGGCCATGACGTCGTCTGCGTCGACAAGGACGAAGGCAAGATCGCCGCGCTCAGGAATGGCGAGATCCCGATCTACGAGCCGGGCCTGGACGATCTTGTCGAGAGCAACGTCAGGGCAGGGCGGCTGTCCTTCACGACCGATCTGGCCCGGAGCGTCGAGGATGCCGAGGTCGTGTTCATCGCGGTAGGCACTCCGGCGCGCCGCGGCGACGGCCATGCCGACCTGTCCTTCGTCTACGAGGCGGCACGCTCGATAGCGCCGCTGCTTAAAGACTTCACCGTGGTGGTTACGAAGTCGACTGTGCCGGTCGGCACCGGCGACGAGATCGAGAAGATTATCAGGAAGACGAACGGCGATGCCGATGTCGCCGTGGTCTCCAATCCGGAATTCCTGCGCGAGGGCGCTGCGATCAACGACTTCCGCCGCCCGGACCGCATCGTCGTCGGCCTGTCGGACGAACGCGCCGGGGCGGTGATGACGGAGGTCTACCGTCCGCTCTACCTGAACCAGGCGCCGCTGCTCTTCACCGGCAGGCGTACGGCCGAACTGATCAAATATGCGGGCAACGCATTCCTCGCCATGAAGATTACCTTCATCAACGAGATCGCCGACCTCTGCGAGCAGACCGGCGCCAACGTACAGCACGTCGCGCAGGGCATCGGGCTCGACAAGCGCATCGGCTCGAAGTTCCTGCATGCCGGTCCCGGCTATGGCGGCTCCTGCTTCCCGAAGGACACCGTGGCGCTGGCCAAGACAGCGCAGGATTACGGCAGCCCGATGCGGCTGGTCGAGACGACGGTGGCGGTGAACACGGCGCGCAAGCGCTCCATCGCCCGCAAGATCGACGCTGCCTGCGGCGGCGACGTCAGCGAGAAGAAGATCGCCATACTCGGCCTCACCTTCAAGCCGAACACCGACGACATGCGCGAGTCGCCCTCGCTCACAATCATCCAGGCTCTGCAGGATGCCGGCGCGGAGGTTTCCGCCTACGATCCGGAGGGCATGCCGCAGGCGAAGACGATGCTCGATAACGTTACCTTCGCGGCCGATCCTTACGACGCAGCGAAGGATGCGGAAGCGCTCGTGATCGTCACTGAATGGAACGCTTTCCGTGCCATGGACTTCAAGCGCCTGAAGCAGGTGATGAAGACGCCTCTGCTCGTCGACTTGCGCAATATCTACCGCAAGGACGAGGTCAAGGGTCACGGCTTCGGTTATGTCGGCGTCGGCCGTCCGACCGAGGACTATCTGAGCCCGGTGCGCCTCAGCGTGAAAGCCAACGCGTCGTAAGCTTCGGTGGCGTTATCAGCAAAGCGACAGACAGAGGTCGAGCTTGACCGATGCTGCATCGCAACATAAGTTTTTGAAGCCGGCGGGCGGCGTTCAAACGGCGAGATGGAGCCTCATGAAAAGAGTCCGCAAGGCGGTATTTCCGGTAGCAGGTCTGGGGACGCGTTTCCTGCCGGCGACGAAGGCGGTGCCCAAGGAGATGCTGACGGTCGTCGACCGACCTGTGATCCAGTATGTGGTGGACGAGGCGCGCGAGGCGGGCATCGAGCATTTCATTTTCGTGACCGGCCGCAACAAGGCTGTCATCGAGGATCATTTCGACATCCAGTTCGAGCTGAACCACACGCTTGCGCAGCGCGGCAAGGACGACCTGCTGGCGAGGCTGCAGCGCATGCAGCCGCAGGCCGGGCAGACCAGCTTCACCCGCCAGCAGGAGCCGCTGGGGCTTGGCCATGCGGT
>JALYWP010000330.1 GCA_030852655.1 Pseudomonadota bacterium
TGGGCGGCGGCGTGCGCGGCGACCATGCGGTCGAGGTTCTCGAACAGCTGCTTGGTCATCTGGTAAGCGGTCTCGTCGGAGACATCCGAATGGGTGACCAGCATGTTGCCGACGGCGGCCGTCGACACGTCCTCTGTCTGGCCGTCATAGGTGCCCGCCGGAATCGTGGCGGCGATGTAGGGTGCGCCGATCTTGGCGACGGTGTCGGCCGGAACCGCCACCACGTTGATGGCGAGCGAGGTCGACAGGTCGCGGATGGAGGCGACGCCCAAGCCTGCCGACTGCAGCGTGGCGTCGAGCTGGCGGTTCTTGATCAGTTCGACGGATTCGGCGAAGGGCAGGTATTCGACCTTGCCGAGATCGTCGTAGCTCATGCCGGCGGCCTCGAAGATGGCGCGCGCATTGAGCTCCGTGCCGGACTTCGGCGCGCCGACCGACAGACTCTTGCCCTTGAGGTCTGCGAGCGTCTTGATGCCGGATTCCTGGCTGGCGACGATCTGGATGTAGTTCGGGTAGATGGCGGCGATGCCGCGCAGCTTGTCGAGCTTGCCGGGGAAGCCGGCCTCCGTGTCGCCTTCCCAGCCGAGCTTGACGGAATCGCCGAGCGCAAACGCGATCTCGCCCTTGCCCTGCTGCAGGAGGTTGAGGTTCTCGACCGAAGCTTTGGTCGACTGCACCTGGACGCGCGAGCCCTCGATCGTGTCGCCGTAGATTTCCGACAGAGCGACGCCGAGCGGATAGTAGACGCCCGACGTGCCGCCGGTCAGCACGTTGATGAATTCCTGCGCCTTGGCCGGCACGGCGGCCAGCCCTGAGGCGACACCGAGCGCGCAGGCTGCGGCGAACATACGGGTTGCGGATCTGAGCATCTGTTCCTCCCTGGAAGTCGCTTGGAGGCGCGAGTTTAGACGGCGGACGCCAAATGCCAACCCGTATTCGCTACGACGATGGCAGGGGGTGCCGCCCGCTCACGGGCCGTATCGCCGCCTCCGCGCTCCACGGCTTTCCGCCCCTTCGACAAGCTCCGTTGCCACGCCTCGTTTCCGATCTGGCTTCTTAAGTTGGTCGGAAGACGGGAGGGTCGCCACCGTCTAGCTTTAGTGATGGGTGGGTCATCGACCCAGCCTGATCCCGAAGCATCAGGCGACGGAGTGCTTTTCCGGGCCTCCGCCCCCGTCCGGTGTCTGTCGCCCGTCGACCGGTCCCATATCTTGTCTGGTGCTTCGGGCCGCGCGTCGGCGGCGCATCGGGGCATGGCATTGTCTTTGTTCGATGGAAACAGTAGCAAAACGGCTGGATCGAAGCCATTTGTGGCTGGGTGCTTCGGCGCGAGGATCAGGTGAAAGACAGGATATGGCCGCACGCGAAACGCTGACCCGCAACCAGCTTTGCGTTCTCGAAAGGCTGGAGACGGCGACCGGGCCGCTCAGCGCCTACACGCTGCTCGACCAGCTGCGCGAACAGGGATTCCGCGCGCCGCTGCAGGTCTATCGCGCGCTCGATACGCTGATCAAGGGCGGTTACGTGCACCGGTTGGAAAGCCTGAACGCGTTTGTCGCCTGTGCCGAGCCGCACGACCACCGGCATGGGCACGGCCACGACATGACCGCCTTCGCCATCTGCGACAAATGCGGGCAGGTCATCGAGATGTCGGACCATGAGGTCGGCGAGCAGCTCGACCATTGGATCGGCTCGACCGGCTTCGTCGCCAAGAAGGCGGTCATCGAGTTTCGCGGCACCTGCGCCAAGTGCCTGGCCGAGGCGGCCTAACAGGCCTCAGCGCGCCGTCGACCAGCCGAACCAGATCGCAACACCGGCGAGAGGCGCGGGGGAGGCCGTTGCGAATCCACCTAATGCGCCTCGTCCCAATTGTCGGCGGCGCGCGCGTCGACGGCCAGCGGCACTTTCAGCGCCACCGCCGGCATGGCCGAACCCTCCATCACCGCCTTGATGACGGGCAGCGTGGCGGCAACCTCGTCCGCGGCGACCTCGAAGATCAGTTCGTCATGCACCTGGAGCAGCATGCGCGCTGACAGCTTCTCGGCGGCGAGCGCGCCTTCCATGCGGATCATGGCGCGGCGGATGATGTCGGCGGCCGAGCCCTGGATCGGCGCGTTGATCGAGGCGCGCTCGTTGAAGGCGCGGACCGAGGGGTTGGAGGCGCGTATCTCCGGATAGTGGATCCGGCGGCCGAAGATGGTCTCGACATAGCCCTTGTCGCGCGCCATCTGCTTGCGGCTGTCCATATAGTCGCGGATGCCAGGAAAGCGCTCGAAATACTTCTTGATGTAGTCGCCGGCCTCGGACCGCTCGATGGAAAGCTGGTTGGCGAGGCCGAAGGCCGAGATGCCGTAGATGATGCCGAAATTGATCGCCTTGGCGCGGCGGCGCACTTCCGCCGGCATGCCCTGGACCGGCACGCCGAACATTTCCGACGCCGTCATGGCGTGGATGTCGACGCCGTCGGCGAAGGCTTGGGTGAGTTGCGGAATGTCGGCGATGTGGGCAAGCACGCGAAGCTCGATCTGGCTGTAGTCGGCCGAGACCAGCTTGTTGCCGGGATCGGCGATGAAGGCGGTGCGGATGCGGCGGCCCTCGGCGGTGCGGATCGGGATGTTCTGCAGGTTGGGTTCCGACGACGAGATGCGCCCCGTCGGCGTCGAGGCGAGCGCGTAGGACGTGTGCAGGCGCCGGGTCTCGGGATTTATGTATTCCGGCAGCGCGTCGGTATAGGTCGACTTCAGCTTGGTGAGCTGGCGCCAGTCGACGATGCGGCGCGGCAGCTCATGGC
>JALYWP010000337.1 GCA_030852655.1 Pseudomonadota bacterium
GTCCGACCAGAACCACGGCACAGCCGAGTAGCTGTCGGCCTGCCCGGTGATGGTGCGGGCGGCGAGTTTGGCGTGATCTGTGGCGTTCTGCACCGATTCCAGCCGCACATCGCCGCCGGTGAACCAATGGCGATAGCTCGCGGCATCACCGATGGCGAGGATTCCGGGCGCCGATGTCCTGAGCTTCGCGTCGACGCTGATCCCATTTGCGACCGCAATGCCTGCCAAAGCGGCCAGTTCGGCATTGGGCACGATGCCGATGCCGACGATCAGCATCCTGGCCGGGATACGCTCGCCGGCCGAGGTGAGCACCGCGCTGACATGTCCGCCTTCGCCTTCGATGCGGTTAACCGTGGTGCTGGTCAGCGCCCTGACGCCGAAGCCGGCGAGGCGTCCGGCCACATGAGCGGAAACGGCAGGCGCGACGGCGCGCGCCAAGAGCCGGTCCTGCGCCTCGATGACCGTCACGCGCAGCCCGCCGGCGACGAGCGTGGCGGCGATCTCCAGGCCGATGAAGCCGCCCCCGATGATCGCGACGTCGTCGACCTGGCCGGCAAGTTCGCGGATTGCGCGCGCGTCCGCGATCGAGCGCAGCGACAGCACGCCGGCTAACGGCCCGCCTTCGATCGGCAGCATGCGCGGGCGCGAGCCGGTGGCGAGGATCGCATGGTCGAAGGCGAGGCTGCCGCCCGATGCGAGCTTCACCCGCATTGCCGCGGGGTCGAGGCTTTCAACGCTCTCGCCAAGCAGGAGATCTATCGATCCGCCGGTGTAAAAGGTTTCGGCGCGCAGGATCTGCGGTTTGGCGGCGGCATCCTTGATGAAGGTCTTGGACAGCGGCGGCTTGTGATAGGGCAGTTCGGCCTCGTCGCCGATCAGCCGGATGCGGCCGTCATAACCTTCCTCGCGCAGGCTCGCGGCCGCCTGCACGCCCCCGTGACCCGCTCCGATGATGACGACACCGTTTGTCATGTTTTTTCCACGCCTGCTGCCTAGCACCCCTTCGCTCCAGTTGAGATGTCCGCAAGCGGCGTGCAAGGGCGCGTTCGGGTCGCATCCGGAATGGCAGCCTGTCAAGGTGCGCTATGCCGCAGTAAACATGAGCATTCTAGTTTAGAATAGTTCTAAACTATTGATTGAATTAAGCTTTTTGCTGAAATTCGTTGACTCTGGCGGGTTGGAGGGCCTATTCAGGCTGCACCTTTTAGGGGCATTTCCCTTTGATGTATGGGCCTTGAACCCGTTCGATTGGAGGACATCTGGTGGCTTTCCCGTTCGATCCGCCGACCGGCGCGGACCGCTCAACAAGGTTTGGGCGGCAATGGGAATGTACGTTCCAATCACGCAGGGACGATTTTCACGCGCCATGCGCCAGCTTTCATTGAGGAGAGAAAGATGAACCAAGCCAATGGCTTGATGAGAAACTGGCTGAAGGCGCTGGCGGCGTCCAGCATGCTGTGTGCAGCCGTTTTTGCGTTGCCCGCCAACGCCGACACCGATCCGAAGGCGGTGGTCGCGACCTATGCCGACATCGCGCTCGCCGGATACGAGGACTCGCTGACGACCGCCAAAACGCTCGACCAGGCCGCCGACGCGCTGATCGCCGATCCGTCCGCCGAGACGCTGGCCGCCGCCCGCGAAGCCTGGAAGGCGGCGCGAATCCCCTACCAGCAGACCGAGGTCTACCGCTTCGGCAATGCCATCGTCGACGACTGGGAAGGCCGCGTGAATGCCTGGCCGCTGGACGAAGGCCTGATCGACTATGTCGACGCGGCCTACGGCACAGAATCCGACGAGAACACGCTCTACACCGCCAACGTGATTGCCAACCAGTCGATCGAGATCAATGGCGAGAAGGTCGACGCCTCGGCGATCACGCCGGAATTCCTTTCCGGCACGTTGCAGGAGGCGGGCGACATCGAGGCCAACGTCGCCACCGGCTATCACGCCATCGAGTTCCTGCTCTGGGGCCAGGATCTGAACGGTACCGACGCCGGCGCCGGCAACCGGCCGCATACCGACTTCGACAGGGCGAACTGCACCGGCGGCAATTGCGGGCGCCGTGCTGAATATCTCGCCGCCGCAACCGACCTTTTGGTCGCCGACCTCGAAGAAATGGTCGCCAATTGGGGCGCCGACGGCGAGGCGCGCAAAGGTCTTGTCGAGGGCGATCCGAAGCTCGGCGTCTCGACCATCCTCACCGGCATGGGCTCGCTCTCCTATGGAGAACTCGCCGGCGAGCGCATGAAACTCGGCCTGCTTCTCCACGATCCGGAGGAGGAGCATGACTGCTTCTCCGACAACACCCACATCTCGCATCTCTACGATGCGGTCGGTGTCCGCAACGTCTATCACGGCAGCTACACTCGCGTGGACGGTTCCAAGGTCGAAGGCCCGTCTGTCTCCGATCTCGTCAAGGAAGCCGATGCCGCCGTCGACACCGAACTTTCGGACAAGCTCGACGTGACCGTGACGGCGATGGAGGCTATCCAGGCGCGCGCCGTCGGCGGCGAGGCCTACGACCAACAAATCGGCGAGGGCAACGAAGAGGGCAACGCCACGGTGCAGGCGGCTATCGACGGGCTGGTCGACCAGACCAAGTCCATCGAGCGCGCCGTCGCAGCGCTCAAGCTGGACACCATTGCCTTCGAAGGTTCCGACAGCCTCGATTCACCCGACAAGGTCTTCCAGTAAGGGCCAAGATACCCAGCCTGGCGGCGCACGCGCCGCGTGCCAATACAGAGTTCCTGATGCTTGTCTGTCACTGCAACTTGATAACCGAGAAGGAGATCGAGGAGACCATTATCCGGCTGCTCGAGCAGGACCCCTGGCAGTTGATCGTGCCGGCGAAGGTCTACCATGCCTTGCAAAAACGCGGTCGCTGTTGCGGCTGCTTCCCAAATGTGGTGGAAACGATCATTCGGGTCACCGAACACTACCATTCCTGCTCGGAGGCGAGCGGAGTGGATATCGTTTCACACCTGGACCGCGTCCGTGGATTGCGGGCCGTATTTGGGAGCAGAGGCCATGAAAGGCGAGAAGCAGATAATCGAGCGGCTTAACGAGGCGCTGTTCCTGGAATTGGGCGCCGTCAACCAGTACTGGGTCCACTACCGGCTGCTGGAAGATTGGGGCTACACCAAGCTGGCCAAGAAGGAGCGCGCGGAATCGATCGAGGAAATGCACCACGCCGACCGGCTGGTCGCGCGCATCATCTTCCTCGAAGGCCATCCCAATCTGCAGTCGGTCGCGCCCCTGCGCATCGGGCAGAACGTCAAGGAAGTGCTGGAATCCGACCTCGCGGGCGAATACGACGCCCGCACCGCCTACAAGAAGTCGCGGGAAATCTGCCACGAGGCAGGAGACTATGTGACCATGAAGCTTTTCGAGGACCTGTTGAGCGACGAGGAAGGCCATATCGACTTCCTCGAGACCCAACTCGACCTCCTCAATACGCTCGGCGAGGCCAAATACGGCCAGCTCAACGCGGATTCGGCCAATGAGGCCGAGGGCGGCGAGCACTAGGACCATGAAACCATGCGGCGCGCCGTAGCTTTTCCGCGCCGCAGGCGGATTCCGGCATCCATCCTCTCCCTGCTTCGCCCGCGGGGCTGGCTGTCAGCGCTTGCCGGCATCGCGCTTACCGCGCCTGCCCTTGCCGGCGACCTTGCGAACCTTCCCACGACCCGCACCGACCTGACGCCAAAGGATCGCGTCCGCGTCGAGGCCGTTACTAGGCCGACTGAGGATTTCTCGAAGCCGGAGCAATTCGAGCTGATGCAGGGCGGCGCCGGCACGTCTGAGAAGCGCGTCAACCAGGACGCGTTCTCGCATTCCTCGGCCAACATCACCTTCGAGGAAGAAGGCACGTTCAAGCTCGGCAACGCGCTGTTCCGCAAGCTGTGGGTATCGTCGCCCTCCTCGACGCAGGCCTCCGACGGACTCGGTCCGCTGTTCAATGCGCGCGCCTGCCAGAGCTGCCATCTGAAGGATGGGCGCGGCCATCCGCCGGAAGGCAATGCCGACGCCACCTCGATGTTCCTGCGGCTGGCGCGGGCGGCCGGTACCGCCGAGGAGCAGGCGGCCATCGCCGACCATCAAGCGCTCAACTTCCCCGATCCCGTCTATGGCGGGCAGTTGCAGGATCTCGCCGTGCCCGGCCTTGCCGGCGAAGGCCGGATGGCGATCAGATACGAGGAAATACCGGTCACGCTTGGTGACGGCACGACGTTATCGCTGCGCAAGCCGAGCTATTCGGTCGAGAATCCCGCCTATGGCCCGCTCGACCCCAGGACGACGCTATCGCCGCGCGTGACCCAGCCTATGATCGGGCTTGGCCTCGTCGAGCAGATTCATCCCGCCGACATCCTTGCCAATGCCGACCCGGACGATGCCGACGGCGATGGCGTGTCCGGCAAGCCGGCGATCGTGCGCGACGCCGGGAGCGGTGAACTGACGCTCGGCCGTTTCGGCTGGAAGGCCTCCAAGCCGACTATACGGGAGCAGACCGCCGACGCATTCGTCGGCGATCTCGGCATCTCCAGCCCGGACGTGCCGAAGTCCTGGGGCGACTGCACCGAGAGCCAGACGGCCTGCCGCGCCATGCCGGTCGGCGTGCAGGAGCGGCTGGGCGACACCGAGGCGCCCGATCCGGTGATGGATCTCGTCACCTTCTATTCCCAGAACCTCGCCGTGCCGGCGCGGCGCGACATCGATGAGCCGGAAGTGCTGCGCGGCAAGCAGGCGTTTTATGAAGCCGGCTGCGTTTCCTGCCACACGCCGAAATTCGTGACCCGCCGCGACGCACCGAACAAAGCGCAGAAATTCCAACTGATCTGGCCATATTCGGACTTCCTGCTGCACGACATGGGCGAGGGACTGGCAGACGGGCAGCAGGTTGGCGACGCGACGGGCAACGAATGGCGCACGCCGCCGCTCTGGGGGATAGGGCTCACGCAGACCGTCAACGGCCATACCTTCTTTCTGCATGACGGCCGTGCCCGGAGCCTGACCGAAGCGATCCTCTGGCACGGCGGGGAAGCACAGGCCGCGCGAAACCGCTTCGCGGACCTGCCGCAGGCGGATCGCGATGCACTCGTAAAGTTCCTGGAGTCGCTTTGATGCTCTCCCCCCTCCGTCTCGACGCTGCGGGTCGATCCACCCCCCCACTCGGTGGGCTGGAGTATACGGAGTTCTGCGAACCCGGCGATTGGCCAGCCTCCCTCTCTTGCAGGGAGGGAGGTGGATCGACCCGAAGGACCGAGACGAGGGGGGCGCTTTCTCGCGTCAACACACTCGTCGCAGCTATCGTTGCAATCCCACTTTGCCTCGGTGCGACTACACCTGCCCCCGCAAGCAATGAGACCGACATCGTCGAAAACGCGATCGATGGCTTTGTGCGGCCTGGCTACGACGCATTCCACCAATCCACCTCAATGCTTTTCGAAGCCGGGAAAGCACTCTGCG
>JALYWP010000357.1 GCA_030852655.1 Pseudomonadota bacterium
TCTCGGCCTTGCGCCTGGCGATCTCGTCCTGCGGCCAGGCGCGCCCGTCATTGAGATGATGCAGCGCCGTCACAACGCCGGCAGCACCGGCCTGGCGCACATGCGAAAGCTGAACCGAATCGTCGGGACCGAACCAGCGCCAGGTCTGTTTCAAGCGTATTTTCCTGTCGAAGGAAGCGGAGCGAGAGCAGCAGCGACCCCCTCCCTGCGCAACATGTCGAGATGGGTGGAAACCAGAGTCTCCAGCGCCGCGTGATGGGCGCTGTTTCTTGCAAAACCGGTCAGTTTGAAGACGGCGGCCACGGTGTCCCTGGCCGACTGCGGCGTCTGTGCAATCTTCGCCAGCGGCGCGTCAAGCGGATCGGTGAAATGATCCGACGGCAACCCGGCGCCGCGCAGTTCCACCGCACGGATCCAGGCCGCGACTGCCAGCATCAGGTGATCGGCCGCACCCCCCGCCGCAAGGCGGTCGAGCGCGGCACCGATGATGCGCTGCGGCAGTTTCTGGCTGCCGTCATTGGCGATCTGGGCGGTGCGGTGCTGAAGTGCGGTGTTGTCGAACCGCTCTGTCAGGTCCAGCACGTATTTCTCCCGATCGAGCCCCGCATCCTCGGGCAAGGTCGGTGCGGCCTCCGCCCACAACGCCTGCACGAAGCCGCGAATGGCGGGATCGCCGAACGCCTTCGCCACGGTGTCGTGACCGGCGAGCAGGCCGAGATAGGCGATTGCCGAATGCGCGCCGTTGAGCAGCCTGAGCTTCATCTCCTCGAACGGCCTGACGTCGCGCACCATCTGGACGCCGAACGTCTCCCAGCCGGGCCTGCCGGCCGAAAAATCGTCCTCTATGACCCATTGCCGGAACGGCTCCGTCATCACCGGCCATGCGTCCTCGACGCCGAGCATTTGCGAGACGCGGGCGCGATCCGCGTCGGTGGTCGCCGGCACGATGCGGTCGACCATGCTCGACGGGCAGGACACGCCTTCGACGTGTTTTGCCAGTGCTGCGTCGCGCAATCCTGCAAACTGCACGAGAAGCCGGTGCAGCGTCGCGCCGTTCGCTGGAAGGTTGTCGCAGGAAAGGACGGTGAAGGGCCTTGTCTCGGCCGCCCGCCGGCGCGCCAACGCCTCGACGATGAAGCCGTGCGCCGTCCGCGGCCTTGCCGGATCGGCAAGGTCGGCGACGATATCGGGATGCGCCGCATCGAGATCGCCGGCCGCATCGCGCAGATAGGCTTTTTCCGTAATCGTCAGCGTGACGATGCGGATGCCGGGATCGGTCAGCGCGTCGAGCAGCCTGCCGGGAGCGCGGGGGGCGACCAGCACCTCCTTGATCGAGCCTATGACACGCAGCCGCTCGCCGTCGCTGCCGCGTTCTGCAAGCGTATAGAGCCCGTCCTGCGGCCCGAGCGCATCGGCGGTCGACGAGCTTTGCAGCGAGGCGCCGACGATGCCCCAATCCTTCTCGCCGGCGGCGAGGCATTCGTCGACATAGGCGGCCTGATGCGCGCGATGGAACGCGCCGACGCCGAGATGCACGATGCCGGGCGTAACCGAGGCGCGGTCATAACGCGGCACGGCTACCAAGGACGGCAGCGCGGTCAACGTTCGGGCGGACAGCCTTGTCGGCATCGGATGCACTCAAAGAAAATCGGCGCGGTGCGGCGTGAAGGTATCGACCAGCCGGCCGGCCTCCAGCGCTTTGACGCCATGCACCAGGCCTGACGGAACGATGAAGGCGCCGCCGGCTTCGACGATCTCGCTTTCGCCCTCGATCGTCACCTCGAACCGGCCCTCCGCCACATAGCTCGACTGGACGTGCGGATGCGAATGCAGCGCGCCTATCCCGCCCTTCTCGAAACCGAATTCGACCATCATCAGCTCGTCCGTGTGTAGGATGACCCTCCGCCGGTTGCCGTCTTGTGTCGGCGTCCAGGGTTTCGCGTCTGGCTGGGAGAAGAACGCACTGTCGGTCACGGAACAGCTCCTATCTGGCCAGCCAGCCGCCATCGACCGGCACGACCGCGCCATGCATATAGGCCGAGGCCGGCGCGAGCAGGAAGACGGCCGCGTCGCCTATGTCCTCCGGCCGGCCCCAGCGCCCCGCCGGGATGCGGCCGAGGATTGCCGCGTTTCGGTCGGGATCGTGGCGCAGCGCCTCGGTGTTGTTGCTGACGATGTAGCCCGGCGAGATTGCGTTCACATTGATGCCCTTGGCCGCCCATTCGCAGGCGAGCGCGCGCGTGACGCCAAGCACGCCATGCTTCGACGCCGTGTATGAGGGAACGCGGATACCGCCCTGGAAGGAGAGGACGGAGGCGATGTTGACGATGCGGCCTGCGCGCCCGGCCGCCAGCGCCTTTCGCGCAAAAGCCTGGCAGAGGAAGAACAGCGATTTCAGGTTGACGTCCATCACCTCGTCCCAGTCGGTCTCGGTGAAATCGACCGCGTCGGCCCGGCGGATGATGCCCGCATTGTTGACCAGCCCGTCGACGTGGCCCGCCGTCTCCCAGACGCCCTCGAGCATCGCGCTTGCGGCAGCATGGTCGCCGAGGTCGCAGGAGACCGCCGCGAACGTTGCGCCTTCGGCCTTCACCAGCGCCTCGGTCTCGTTCATCGAGGAGCGGCCGACGCCGATCACCGCACCGCCGGCTTTGGCGATGGCGACGCAGACGCCCTGGCCGATGCCGGTGTTGGCGCCGGTCACGACAATGCTCCTGCCTGCCAGGCTGAAGGCCGAAAGATCGGTCATCTGAGCGTTTCCAGCGGCACCGGATCGACATCGGTATAGTCGACATTGTCGCCGGCCATCGCCCAGATGAAGGCATAGTTGGACGTTCCCGCCCCGGAATGGATCGACCAGGGCGGCGACAGCACCGCTTCCTCGTTCCTCATGACGATGTGGCGCGTCTCGTCCGGCTCGCCCATGAGATGGAAGACGCGCGCCGTCTCGGCCAAGTCGAAATAGAGATAGGCTTCCATGCGGCGGTCGTGGATATGGGCCGGCATGGTGTTCCAGACCGAGCCCTCGGCGAGCTGCGTCATGCCGACGACGAGCTGGCAGGTCTTGACCCCCTCGGCATGGATGAACTGGAAGATCGACCGCTCGTTCGAGGTCTTCTGGCTGCCGAGATCGAGGCGTTTGGCGTCGCCGATACGGATCACGCTCGTCGGATGCGCCTGGTGAGCCGGCGCGCTGAGCAGATAGAATTTCGCCGGCGAGGAAGCGTCCGCCGAGGAGAAGCGGACGGCTTGCGTGCCCCTGCCGACATAGATCATGTCGCGGGCACCGAGTTCATGCTGCTCTTCGCCTGCGTGGACCGTTCCAGCACCGCCTATGTTGACCGCGATCAGCTCGCGCCGGTCGAGAAAGTTCTTCGTGCCGGTCGGCTTGATCGCGGCGAGTTCCAGCGCCTCGCCCGATGGCATCGCACCGCCGACGATCATGCGGTCGTAATGCGTGTAGGTGAGACTGATGCGACCGGCCTGGAACAGATCGCCGATGTGGAAGTGGCTGCGCAATTCGTCGGTCGCCATGGCGGCGGCGGCCTGCGGATCGATTGCGTGACGGGAGGTGTATTCGACAGACATGCAACGTTTTCCAATTGAGGTTCAGGCGGTCCGGACCTTGCCGGCGCCGGCGAGATATTGGGCCTGTTGCCCGCGAAGGCGGCGGCGATAGCGTTCCTGGCTGGCCGACAAATGCTGGCGCATCGCATCGCGCGCGGCCTGCGGATCGCTGGCCGAAATGGCGTTGAGGATGATCAGATGCTCGCGCTGCAGCCCTTCCTGATATTCCTGCGTCAGCACGCTCTCGGTGCCCCAGGGCGAGGTGATATCGCAGGGGATGGTACGCGCTCCGAGCGCATCGAGCACCTCGACGTAGAACGGATTGTTGGTGGCGACCGCAATGGCACGGTGGAAGGCGAAGTCGGTCTTGCCGGTCGCCTGGTCAAGCCGAAGCAGCCGCTCGAACTCGAAGAAGGCCTCCTGGATTTCCGCCTCCTGCGCGCTGTTGCGCCTGAGCGCGGCGAGCCCCGCGCTCTCGATCTCGATGCCCATGCGCACTTCGAGCACGTTGATCGCCTGGCTGAGCTTGTGGCCGACTTCGGTGCTGATCGACCCGAAGGCGAGCGTCGGATGGTCGCGTACGAATACGCCGGCGCCCTGCCGGGATTCAACGAGGCCGTCCGCGGCGAGCGTCGCGATGGCTTCGCGGATGACGGTACGGCTGACGCCGAAGGTTTCGGAAAGCTGGTTCTCGGTCGGCAGTTTGCCGCCTGGCGAGATCTCGCCCGCCAGCACCTGGGCGCGAAGCGCCGACACCACATGCTCGGAGAGCTTGGGCTTGCGTTCGATCCTTATCTCGGGGGCGGCATCAGCCATATCGTCTCCTACTTGAATACGCCGGGCAGCCAAAGCGACAGCGCCGGGACATAGGTGACGAGCCCGAGCACCACAATGCCGGCGGCGTAGAACGGCCAGATCGAGCGCATCGCCTCCCAGACCGTAATCTTGCCGACGGCGCAGGCGACGAACTGCACCGCGCCGACGGGCGGGGTGTTCAGGCCGATGCCAAGGTTGAGGATCAGGATGACACCGAAATGAACCGGATCGATGCCGTAATGCGCCGCGACCGGCAGGAAGATCGGCGTCGCGATGATGATCGTCGGCCCCATGTCCATGAAGGTCCCGAGCAGCAGCAGGATGACGTTGATCATCAACAGGATGATCAACGGGTTGTCCGAGACCGTGTCCATCCAGGCGATCAGCAGGGCGGGAATCCGGAGATAGGCCATCAGCCAGGCGAAGGACGCCGCCGTGCCGATGATCAGCAGGATCATCGCCGTGGTGCGGACCGCCCCCAGCGTCGCATCGATGAAATTGCGCCAGCCGAGCGAACGATAGACGGTGATCGTGACCAGCACCGCATAGAAGACGGCGATGCAGGAGCTTTCCGTCGCGGTGAAGACGCCCGAGCGGACGCCGCCGAAGATGATGCCGATCAGCAGCAGCCCCGGAAGCGAGTTGACGAAGAACCAGCCGACGCGCGCGAAGCCCGGAAATGGCTCCGTCGGATAGCCGCGGCTCCTGGCCACCGCATAGGCGGTCACCATCAGCGCCGCCGCCAGTAGCAGGCCGGGTATGATGCCCGCGGTGAAGAGGTCGGCGATCGAGATCTTACCGCCCGCCGAGATCGAATAGATGATCATGTTGTGCGAGGGCGGCAAGAGCAGCGCGATCAGGGCCGCCATCGAGGTGACGTTGACGGCGTAGTCCGCTCCGTAGCCGCGCGCTTTCATCTGTGGGATCATCAGCCCGCCCACCGCCGCCGCCTCCGCCACCGCCGAACCGGAAATGCCGCCGAACAGAGTCGACGCGGCAATGTTCACCTGGCCGAGGCCGCCGCGCATATGGCCGACCAGCGAGCCGGCGAAGGCGACGATGCGCTGGGCGATGGCGCCGCGCACCATCAGGTCGCCGGCATAGATGAAGAAGGGGATGGCAAGCAGCGTGAAGACGCTCATGCCCGAATTCATCTGCTGGAAGATCACCAGCGGGGGCAGGCCCATGTAGAGCACCGCCGCGAAACTGGCCGCGCCGAGACAGAAGGCAATCGGGGTGCCGATCAGCATCAGAAGCGTGAATACGCCGAACAGGATGAGAGACGCCATCTCAGGCCTCCGTGACTTCGGCCAGCGACGGCACTTCGTCGTCCGCATGTACGTCGTGGTCGACGTCGACGCCCGACCAGCGCAGCACCACCCGCTCCAGCGAGAACAAAAGGATAAGGACGCCGCCTCCGGTCAGCGGCATGTATCGGAACGAGCCGGATATACCAAGGCCCGGCATCACCTCCTCCCACTGCAGCCGCATCAGCACGATGCCGTACCAGATCATGCCGAAGGAGAAGGCGATGACGACGAGATCGGACAGCGTGCGCAACACCTTCTTCGAGCCCGGCGGCAGCACATAGAGAAGAACGTCGAAGCCGAGGTGGTAGTTCTCCCGCACGCCGACCGCGGCGCCGAGGAAAATGAACCAGCTCATGATGATGATCGACGAAAGCTCGGTCCAGGCATTGCTCCAGTTCAGGACGTAGCGGAGGAAGACCTGCCAGCCGACGATCAGCGTCATGGCGACGAGGCCCGCGCCGGCAAGATAGAGCGCGGCGTTGGACAGGAAGCCTAGCGAACGGCCAATCGCGGCCAGGCGCGGGCGTTCGATCCTGTCAGGTAGGTCTATGCTGATTGGTTGTTGCAACGGTCCGCTCCCGGTGGTGGATGGAGACGGGTCCGGACCAGGATTTCACCAGGGACCGGACCCATCCAGTTCTCGCTATTTCACCGCCTGGATGCGGGTCACGAGATCCTTGAGCTCAGGCGTGTTGACGTATTTGTCATAGACCGGCTTCATCGCGTCGATGAAGGGCTGCTTCTCCGGCGTGGTGATCTGCGAGCCGGCGTCCTCGACGATCTTGCGCGATTCGGCGACGCGTGCGTCCCACAGTTCCCACTGCTTCTCCATGGACTCCTTGCCGGCCTGCTTGAAGATCGCCTTGTCCTCGTCGGAAAGCTTGTCCCATGCCATCTTCGACATGACGAACACTTCCGGCACGATCGTGTGCTGGTCGAGCGAATAGTTCTTGGCGACCTCGAAATGCTTCGCCGATTCGTAGCTCGGGAAGTTGTTTTCCGCCCCGTCGATGACGCCCGTCTCGATCGAGGAATAGACCTCGCCGTAAGGCATCGGCGTCGCGGTTGCGCCGAGCGCGGCGACCATGTCGACGAACACGTCCGACTGGATGACGCGGAACTTCAGCCCGGACAGGTCGGCGACGGTGTTGATCGGCTTCTTGGAGTTGTAGAAGGAGCGCGAGCCGCCGTCATAGAAGGCGAGCACCACCACACCGTGATCCTCGAAACCCTTGGCGATCTCGTCGCCAATCTCGCCGGCCATCACCTTGCGGGCATGATCGGGCGAGGTGAAGAGATAGGGCAGCGACGGGATCATGGTCAGCGGCACCAGGCTGTTCCACGGCGCCATCGAGACGCGGTTGAGGTCGATGACGCCCGAGCGCACCTGCTCGATCGTGTCGGCCTCCTGGCCGAGCTGGGCCGAATGATAGACCTCGACCGCATAGCGGCCGTCGGTCCGCTCCTTCACCAGTTCGCCGAAATATTTCACCGCCTCGACGGTCGGATAGCCGTCGGGATGGGTGTCGGACGAACGCAGCAAGGTCTGGGCGCTGGCGGCTCCGATCATCATTGCCGCGGCGGCGATCGTCGCCCCCGCCAGTTTCGAGAAGTGCAGCATGGTTTCCTCCCGTTTGCACGATTGGGCGATATGCCCGCTAGAGCCGGTACGCCTTCTTCGCCAGCGTATAGGCCAGATCCTGCGCAAGCTCGTGCGCCTCGTCTTCTCTCAGGCGATGCTCCGAGACGAGGCGCGCAAGAAATGCGCAATCGACCCGGCGCGCCACATCGTGACGGGCCGGGATGGATGGAAAGGCGCGTGTGTCGTCGTTGAAGCCGACGGTGTTGTAGAAGCCGGCCGTCTCCGTCGTCATCTCGCGGAAGCGTCGCATGCCCTCGGGGCTGTCATGGAACCACCACGCAGGGCCGAGCTTCAGCGCCGGATAGACACCGGCCAGCGGCGCCAGTTCGCGCGCATAGCTGGTCTCGTCGAGCGTGAAGAGGATGATCGTCAGGTCCCGCTCGTTGCCGACCGCGTCGAGCAAGGGCTTCAGCGCCGACACGTAATTGGTGCTCGTCGGTATGTCGAAGCCCTTGTCGCGGCCGAATTTCTGCATGATCGCCGGCGAATGGTTGCGCCATGAGCCCGGATGGATCTGCAGCACCAGCCCGTCGTCGAGGCTCATCTTGGCCATTTCGGTCAGCATCTGCGCCCGGAACAGACGCCGCTCGCGCTCATCGTCGGAACCATGCCGAATGCGGTTGAAAAGCTCCTCGGCCGCCGCGTCGGAAAGGTTGGCCGTCTCGGCGGTCGGGTGGCCATGGTCGCTGGACGTCGCGCCGAACTCCTTGAAGTAGGCGCGCCGCTGGCGGTGGGCATCGAGATAGCCGGCCCATGTGCCGGTGTCGCAGCCGGTGATCTCGCCGAGCCTGTCGAGATTGGCGGCAAAACCCTCGAAATCCGGATCGACGACGGAGTCGGGACGGTAGGCGGTAACGACGCGCCCATCCCAGCCGCTGTCGCGGATCATCGCGTGCCACTTCAGGTCGTCGAGCGCGCTTTCGGTGGTGGCGATCGCCTCGATGTTGAAGCGCTTGAACAGCGCACGCGGCCTGTAGGCATCGGTGGCCAGCAGCGCGGCGATCGTGTCGTAATGCGTGTCGGCGGTGGCGGCCGTCAACGGCTCGCCGATGCCGAACAGGTCAGACAGCACGTAATCGAACCAGAGCCGGGTCGGCGTGCCGCGAAAGAGGTAATAATGCTCGGCGAAGCGCCGCCAGATCGTCCTGCCATCCGTCTCGACCGGGGCTCCGTCGAGCGTCGGCACGCCGAGATCTTCCAGCTTGACGCCCTGGCTGAACAGCATGCGGAAAATGTAGTGATCGGGCACGATCAGGAGTTGCGCGGGGTCGGGAAACGGCTCGTCGAGCGCGTACCACCGCGGATCGGTGTGGCCGTGTGGGCTGACGATCGGCAGGTTCTTCACTGAGGCATAGAGGTCGCGCGCGATCCTTCGCACGCCGGTTTCGGCGGGAAACAGAAGATCGTCGGCGATCAATGCGCCCATCGTTCCAGGCTTCCTCCCATCTGGAGCCGCAAACGTATTTGCGAGGCCGCACCAATGTCAACATACAAAAATATGAAAGTTGTATGATGACTTCCACGCCGACCTAAGCCTTTGCATCGCAGTGTTCGACACCATATGAAGCGGCAACGAAGTGCTGGGAAACCTGGCGATGCTGGCGACGGACAAGGTAAGGAAAGTCGACATATTGGAGGTCGGCCCGCGCGACGGCTTCCAGTCCGAGAAGCGGTTCATCCCGACCGAAACCAAGATCAGGGTCATCAATGCGCTGTCGCGCACCGGCCTGCCGGCGATCCAGGTGACATCCTTCGTTCATCCCAAGGCCATCCCGCAATTCGTTGATGCGGAAGACGTGGTCGCCGGCATCGATATTCTCCCCGGCGTCAGCTATCGCGCGCTCGTGCCCAATATGCGCGGCCTGGAGCGGGTCCGTCCTTTCCGTAATCGCATAGACACCGTGTCCTTCATGCTGTCGGTCACGGAATCGCACAACCGCGCCAACGGCAATCGCACGATCGAGGAGACGCTCGCAGAGATCGCCAGGATGACGCAGGTGGCGCATAGCGACGGCTTCTCCGTCTCCGGCAGCATGATCTGCGCGCTGGGCTGTCCCTTCGAGGGCCAGGTCGGCGTCGACCGACTGGAGCGCGTCGCCGACCGCTATCTCGAACTCGGCATCAAGAGCATCTCGATCGCCGACACGATCGGCGTCGCCAATCCGCGACTGGTCCACGAGGTGGTTTCGCACATGGTCGCGAGATATCCGGAGGTGACATTCAACATGCATCTCCACAACACGCGCGACATGGCGCTCGCCAACACGCTGGCCGCGATGGAGGCCGGCGTGAGCCGTTTCGACGGCGGCGTCGCCGGGCTGGGCGGCTGCCCCTATGCGCCGGGCGCCACCGGCAACATCGCCACCGAAGACATGGTCAACATGCTGCACGGCATGGGCATCGAGACCGGCGTCGATCTCGACAGGCTTCTCGCCGTCGCGGAAATGCAGAGGGAGTTCATCCCGCACGGTCTGGACAGTTCGCTGCTGCGCGCCGGCCGCGGCGACGTTCTCCTGCCGGCGCCGGAACGCCAGCAGAAGGTCGCGTCATGACGATGCGTGCTCAGGCCGGATGGAAGTTCAGCGCCACGCCGTTGATGCAATAGCGCAGATAGGTCGGCGGCGGGCCGTCTTCGAACACGTGCCCGAGATGGCTGCCGCAGCGCGCGCAATGCACCTCGGTGCGCACCATGCCGTGGCTGCGGTCGGTGGTCGTCTCGACGGAGCCGGGAACAGGATCGTTGAAGCTCGGCCAGCCGGTGCCGCTCTCGAATTTG
>JALYWP010000011.1 GCA_030852655.1 Pseudomonadota bacterium
CCGACTTCACCGAAATGCTGGTCGACCTCGAAGTCTGGGATCTGAAACACCTGAACCGGCTGCTGGCGCAGCTCAAGGCAAACTCCAGCGTCAGCGATGCATGGCGCGTAAACGGCTGAACAGGACGGATAATGGACAGCAATGAAGTCATCGGCGTTTTCCGCGAGGCGGGTGCGGTGCTGGAAGGACACTTCATCCTGACGTCGGGGTTGCGCAGCCCCGTCTTCCTGCAAAAGGCGCGCGTCTTCATGCATGCCGACAAGACCGAGAAACTGTGCAAGGCGCTGGCCGCGAAAATCCGAGCGGAGACGACTGGTCGTATCGACTATGTCGTCGGGCCGGCGATCGGCGGGCTGATCCCTGCCTACGAGACATCGCGCCACCTCGCCGTGCCGGCCATCTGGGTCGAGCGCGAAGGCGGCGAATTCAGGCTGCGCCGGTTCGAGATCGAGAAGGCAGCGCGTGTCGTCATCGTCGAGGACATCGTCACCACCGGGCTCTCGATCCGCGAGACGATCCAGTGCCTGCGCGATCTCGGCGCGGAAGTGCTCGCGGCGGCCTGCATCATCGACCGGTCGGCCGGCAAGACCGATGTCGGCGTGCCGCTGATCGCGCTCGCCGAATACGAAATGCCGGCCTATCCGGCGGATCGGCTGCCGCCGGAACTGGCTGATATCCCGGCGGTGAAGCCGGGCAGCCGGAATATCTGATGAGCGCCGGTAGCGCCCCTTCCACCATGCTTTGCATGGTCCCCCTCCGCCGTGAACGGGGTAGGATCAGCGCGGCGCTCTGGTTGCTCCCCTGCGCAGCCGGGGAGGGGGACCGTCCGAGGCGGTGGAGGGGGCGCTGCTGCACCGCCTTGGTGGAAAACTGCCCATGATCCTTGGCATAGGCAGCGACCTTATCGACATCCGCCGCATCGAGAAATCGCTGGAGCGGCACGGCGAGCGTTTCGTCGCACGCATCTTCACCGACATCGAGCAGGCGAGGGCGGAGAGCCGCGCCGGCCGCGTGGCCTGCTATGCCAAGCGCTTTGCCGCCAAGGAAGCCTGCTCCAAGGCGCTGGGCAGCGGCATTTCCGAAGGCGTGTTCTGGCGCGACATGGGCGTGGTCAATTTGCCGAGCGGCCGGCCGACCATGCACTTGACCGGCGGCGCGGCCGAAAAGCTGGAAAGATTGACGCCGCCTGATCATCGCGCGGTGATCCATCTCACCATCACCGACGAGTTCCCGATAGCGCAGGCATTCGTCATCGTCGAAGCGGTGCCGTACCGTTAGGCGGCGGGCTTGCCGGTCTCGGCAATGTGATTGCCCCCTATCGCTTCACCCCTTATACCCATCGACGCATAATCGAGGACGACATGAGCGTGGCAGACAAAAGCGAGAAGAAATCGGGCGGGCTCGGCGAGACCGTCAGTGTCATCGTCCAGGCGCTGCTGCTTGCTCTGGTCATCCGCACGCTGTTCTTCCAGCCCTTCTCGATCCCCTCCGGCTCCATGCGCCCGACCTTGCTCGAAGGCGATTACCTCTTCGTGACGAAATGGGCCTATGGCTATTCCCGCTATTCCCTGCCGTTCGGCCCCGACATCTTCTCCGGCCGCATCTGGGGCGCGGCGCCCGAGCGCGGGGACGTCGCCGTGTTCAAGTTCCCACCGAACCCGTCCCTCGACTACATCAAGCGCGTGATCGGCCTGCCCGGCGACCGCGTCCAGATGCGGGAGGGCGTCCTCTACATCAACGACGAGGCGGTGCTGCGCGAGAAGATCGGCGAGATCGACAATCCCGACATCACGGAGGTCGACCGCCCTGTCGCCGTCTATCGCGAGACGCTGCCCAACGGCGTCTCCTACGACACGCTCGACCTGACGCCGAACGGACAGGGCGACAATACGCGCGAATTCGTCGTGCCGCCGGGCCACTATTTCATGATGGGCGACAATCGCGACAATTCGACCGACAGCCGCTTCACCGTCGGCTTCGTGCCGGAGGAGAACCTCGTCGGCCGCGCCAACATCATCTTCTTCTCGATCGCCGGCGGCGCCAGCCCGCTGGAGATATGGAAATGGCCTTCGCTGATGCGTCCGTCGCGGCTGTTCAACTGGGTTGATTAGAAGGCTCGCATGCCCTTGAAACGGCCGACCGGCGAAGCACTGGCAGGCGAGATCGCAGCCCGGACCGGCTACGCCTTCAAGGATCTGCGCCTGCTCGAAACGGCGCTGACGCATTCAAGCGCGGTCAAGGCGACGAGCAACAACGAGCGCCTGGAGTTCCTGGGTGACCGGGTCCTTGGCCTGATCGTCGCCGACATGCTGCTGAAGCAGTTTCCCGACGCACGGGAAGGGGAGATCGCGCCGCGCTTCAATGCGCTGGTCGAAGCACGCACTCTCTCGGATATCGGGCTCCGGATGGAACTCGACCAGTACATGCGCGCGGATGCCGCCTTGAGATCGAACGGCCGCAAGGCCGGCGGGAACTATCTTGCCGATGCGGTCGAGGCGCTGGTTGCCGCAATCTACCTGGATGGCGGGATCGAAGCCGCGCGCGCCTTCATCCTGCGCTATTGGGAGCCGCTTTCGCTGAAGGCCGTCGAAAAGCCGGCAAATCCCAAAGGTGAATTGCAGGAATGGCTGGCCAGGTCGAGCGATGCGAGGCCTGTCTATGCGATCGAAAGCCGGGAAGGCCCCGACCATCGGCCCGTCTTCACCGTCTCGCTGCAGGTGGATGGTTATAAGCCCGCTATGGGCAGCGGCAGCTCGCGCCGCGCAGCCGAGGAGGCGGCGGCCGCCGCCTTCCTTTTGCGGGAAGGCGTGTGGACTGCCGAAAGGGGTGCTGCGTGATGGCTGACGAACAGGTCGAAACGCGCCCGGATCCCACCCATTCGGGTTTCGTCGCGCTGATCGGCGCGCCGAATGCCGGCAAGTCGACGCTGGTCAACCAACTGGTCGGCGCAAAAGTGTCGATCGTCACCCACAAGGTGCAGACGACGCGGGCGATCGTGCGCGGCATCGCCACGCACGGCAATGCGCAGATCGTCTTCGTCGACACGCCGGGCATCTTCAAGCCGCGCCGCAGGCTGGACACCGCGATGGTGACGACCGCCTGGGGCGGCGCCAAGGACGCCGACATCGTGCTCGTGCTGATCGACGCCGAGCGCGGCATCAAGGGTGACGCCGACGCGCTGCTCGACAAGGTCGCCACCGCGCCGCAGCCAAAGGTGCTGATCCTCAACAAGGTCGACCGGGTGAAGCCCGAGACGCTGCTGGAGCTTTCCAGGGCGGCGAACGAGCGGGTCGAGTTCCAGCGCACCTTCATGGTCTCGGCGCTGACCGGCTCGGGCTGCACGGACCTGCTGGATTATCTGGCCGAGACGCTTCCGGAAGGCCCGTGGTATTATCCCGAAGACCAGATCTCCGACCTGCCGATGCGCCAGCTTGCCGCCGAGATCACGCGCGAAAAGCTCTATCTCAGGCTGCATCAGGAACTGCCTTACTCCTCCCATGTCGAGACCGAGAAATGGGAGGAGAAGCAGAACGGCTCGGTGCGCATCGAGCAGGTCATCTATGTCGAGCGCGACAGCCAGAAGAAGATCGTGCTCGGCCACAAGGGCGAGACGATCCGCGCCATCGGCCAGGCCGCGCGCAAGGAAATTGGAGCGATCCTCGAACAGGAGGTGCACCTCTTCCTGTTCGTCAAGGTGCGCGGGAACTGGGGCGACGATCCCGAGCGCTACCGGGAGATGGGGCTGGAGTTTCCGAGTTAGAGCGCCGCACCGAGTTCCTTCTCGAAAAAGAAATCGGCGTAGGAATTGTCGTTGTAACGGCTCGTCTCGCGGTAGCCGGCCGTGCGGTAGAGCGCCTGTGCTTCGGCGAGCGAACGATTGGTGTCGAGGACGACGCGCCTCACGCCGGCTTGCCGCGCATGGTTTTCCAGCGCTTCGAGCAGGCGGCGCGCGAGCCCGAGCCCGCGGGCTTCCGGCGCTACCCACATGCGCTTGATCTCGCCGGTCGTGGCGTCGAGGCGCTTCAGCGCGCCGCAGCCGACGGCGCGGCCATCGAGCCGCGCGATCAGGAAGACGCCGGCCACATCCGCCGGCGCCGGCTTGCCCGCATAGCCGCCATTGCCGGGATCGAAGCCTCCCTCGAAGCGCCGGTCGAGTTCCCTGTAATAGGCCGAGACGCATTGCTGCGCGTCGGGACTGTCCTCCGGTTCGCCATCGATGGTCACCGAGGCCGCGGTCATCAGCCTCTCGACCTCGGTCATTGCCGACACCAGCCGATCGCGCTGCGAGGCGCTGAGCGAATCGAGCAGCGACCGCGCCAGCCCGTCCGAAAGAGCGTCGTAGGCGGCGCGCTCGCCAATTCCCTTGGGGGTCAGCGTGACCAGCCTGCGGCGACGGTCGCTGCTGTCGCTTTCAATCGCGATCAGTTCCTCGGCTTCGAGCGACTTCAGCAGCCGGCTGGCATAGCCGGAATCAAGTCCGAGCCGTTCGCGCAACGAGCCTATGTCGCTGCCGTCCGGCCCGATCTCGAACAGCAGCCGCGCCTGGCCGAGCGGCCGGCCGCGGCCGAGATAGCTTTCGTTCAGCGCGCCGACGCCGAGCGTCACCGCCCGGTTGAAGCTGCGTACCGCATCGATGAAGTGTCTTTCCATTTGTCTGACTTTAGTCAGATATTATGATCAAGCCAACGGGAATCCTTGATTTCGCCGCCGAAGCGGTGGAAGGCTCCCGTCATGGAATGGCGCGACGAGGGAATCATTCTCGGCACCCGCAGGCATGGCGAAACCAGCGCCATCCTCGAGGTGATGACGCGCTCGCATGGGCGCCATCTCGGGCTCGTGCGCGGCGGGCGCTCGCGCAAGCAGCAGCCGGTCCTGCAAGCGGGGAACAGGGTGGACCTGCTGTGGCGCGCCCGTCTGGACGAGCATCTGGGTACCTTTCAGGCCGAGGCGCTCGACCTCAATGCGGCGCGGCTGTTCGACAGCGCCGCCGCCATCTACGGGTTGCAGACGATGGCCGGGCATCTCAGGTTGTTGCCCGAGCGCGACCCGCACGAGCGACTCTATGAGACGCTGGGACTGGTGATCGAGCATCTCGACGACCCGCATGCGGCGGGCGAACTGGTGGTGCGTTTCGAGATCATGATGCTTGACGAGCTCGGCTTCGGCCTCGACCTCTCCGAATGCGCCGCGACGGGCGCGCGCAACGACCTTGCCTATGTGTCGCCAAAATCCGGCCGCGCGGTGTCGCGCAGCGCCGGCGAGCCGTGGCGCGACAGAATGCTGGCGCTGCCGGCTTTCCTGCTGCAGACGGAATTGCGCGCGGATACGACGGCGATCGACGACGCGTTCCGGCTGACAGGCTTCTTTTTCGCCCGCCACGTCTACGAACCGCGCGGCTTCGCCGAGCCGGAGGCGCGCGCGGCGTTTCTCGGCGCATTGCGGCGGCATCGGTCGGGGCCATCGAGCGGGGAAAGTGCTGCATGATCGAAAGCCTGGTCGGCGTCGTCGCAATCGTCGCATTGATCATCGTCGTGGCGCGTCAGAACGGGCGCATCGGCTTGCTGGAACGCGAAGTCGGCGCGTTGCGCAGTTTTGTGCTGGCGAGCCTATCAGCGACGGACGCCGGGGCGACTGCTCCGTCGAAGGCGCAAGAGGATGTCACAGCCGAGGTCGCACCGGGCGACGGAACCATCGCAGAAACCGATGTTGTGGCGGCCGAAACAGCGCCGGTGGAGAGTCCGGCACCGGCAGGGCCCTGGGCCGTGGCCGCATCGGCATCGGCGCCCGAGGCTACCGCAGAGCCGGCAGGGGCTGACCCCGTCGGACCTGCGGCTCGGCTCGCCCCGAACAAGCCCGACATCGAGACCGCACTCGGTACGCGTTGGGCAGTCTGGGTCGGTGGCCTGGCGTTGGCGCTGGGCGGTCTGTTCCTCATCCGCTATTCGATCGAGGCGGGCATTTTCGGCCCCGGCGTCAGGCTCACCATGGCTGGCCTGCTCGGGGTGGTGCTGGTCGGCGGCGGCGAATTCATCCGCCGCACCGGCTTCAAGGTGCCGGTCGAAGGCGCGGCCGGCGCCTATGTGCCCGGCATCCTGACGGCGGCCGGCGCCTTCACCCTGTTCGGCACGGTCTATGCCGCGCATGGCATCTACGGCTTCATCGGCCCGACATTCGCCTTCCTGCTGCTCGGCGTCATCGGCGTCGGCTCGATTGCGGCCGCACTCTTGCATGGGCAGGCACTGGCGGGCGTCGGCCTGCTGGGCTCCATGGTGACGCCCGCACTCGTATCGTCGCAGTCGCCGAACGTCTGGGCGCTGTTCGGCTATCTGGCAGTCGTGCTGGTCGCCAACACCGCGATCGCCCGTATCAAGGATTGGAGGTTCCTCGCCTCTGCCGGCTTCGTCGGCACCGGGCTATGGACGCTCGTCTATCTGGCTGAAGCACCGATCCCCGATTTCATCGCGCTCATGTTCATCAGTATGGTGTCGCTCGCCGCGCTTGCCCTGGTCTGGCTGAGGGCGGACGAGGGCGACGCGGACAGCCTCGACTGGCCAAGCGTCGTGCCCGCCCTTTTCCTGGCGCTTACGGCGGCGCTGCTGCTCGCCGTTCCCGAATACCAGGCCATCGGCGGCGTCGCTTACGGCGCGGTGCTGATCTTCGTCATGCTGCTCGTCGCCTTCTACCGCCCGGCTGCGCTTCCGCTGCTTCATGCCGCCGGTCTCGCCACGGTTCTGGTTTTTGCGCGGACGGCGGTGACGGGGTCGTTCGACATCCGGCTCTCGGGCGGCGAGATATCGCTCGATGGATTTGCCGCGTCGCCCTTCGTCGCAGCCCTCAGGCCCGCCGGCATCGTGCTTGCGATCGTCTTCCTGGTCGACGGCTTCTGGAGCGCGTGGCGCAGCGTGCATTCAGCGCCGGCGCGGGCGGCCGCCTGGGCTGGCTGGGGAACGCTGGCTCCGCTAGTCGTGCTGGCCTCGCTGTGGGCCGTCTTCGGCAATCTCGACCGCGACCTCGGCCATGCAACCGCTGCCTTCGCCCTGACCGCCATATTCATCGCCGGCGGCGAGGCGATCGCCCGTCGGGAAATGCCGCCGCTGAAGGGCGGCCTTGCCGTTTCCTTCGCGCTGGCAGGGGCAGCAGTCGCCGCGGTGCTGATGCTGCACATGGCTTTCGGGCCGCTGTGGACGACGATGCTTGCCGGCGCGTTCGCCGTTCTGCCTGCGCTGGCAACGCGGTGGCGCAGCTATCCGGTGCTCGGCTGGCTTTCGGTCGGCGCGGTGCTGGTCGTGCTCGGACGCATCGTCTTCGATCCGACCATAGTCGGCGATTTCGCTCTCGCTCGCACGCCCGTCTTCAACGCGCTGTTGCCAGGTTACGGCGTGCCGGCGCTCGCCTTCGGTTTCGCGGCCTGGCAGCTGGCGCGAACGACTGCCGGACGGCCGCGGCTGGTGATGGAAGCGGCGGCGGCGCTGTTGACGCTGCTGACGCTCGCGATGCTGGTGCGCCACGCCATGAATGGCGGCGTCATAAACTCGAACGCGCCGACGCTCGCCGAACAGGCGATCTACACGCTGATCGCGCTCGGTGCCGGCGCCATCCTCGTCGCCCTCGACATGCGCTCGCCGAGTTCGGTGCTGCGCATCGGCTCGCTGGCCGCCGGCGTTTTCTCCGCGGCCCTGATCGTTGCGCAGCATCTCGTCCTGCTCAATCCGCTCTTCACCGACGAGTCGACCGGCGGCATCCCGGTGTTCAACCTCCTGTTCCTCGCCTATCTGCTGCCGGCCGTCGCGGCAGGCGCGCTGGCGCTCTACGCGCGCGGCAAGCGGCCGACATGGTATTCGGCCATGCTCGGTCTCCTCGCCGCCGTGCTTGCATTCGCCTATGAAAACCTCTCGATCCGGCGGTTCTTCCACGGCGAGCATATCGCCTGGTGGGCCGGCATGGGTCAGCTCGAGACCTACACTTATTCGGCGAGCTGGCTGGCCATGGGCGTCGCGCTGCTGGTCGTAGGCGTCTGGCTCAAGTCGCAAATCCTGCGCATCGCCTCGGCCGCGCTGATCGCGGTCGCGGTGGCCAAGGTCTTCATCTTCGACATGTCGGAGCTCGAAGGCGTGCTGCGCGCGCTGTCCTTCATCGGTCTCGGCGCGGTGCTGATCGGCATCGGCCTGTTCTACCAGAAGCTCCTGACCAGGGCGGCGAAACAGGATGCGGCGATCCCGGCATCTTGAAAGCCATCCCGCAGCCTTGAACATGGGCAACTGCTTCGCCTATGCCTGCGCGAAAGCGCTCGGCGTGCCGCTGCTCTACAAAGGCGACGACTTCGCACAGACGGACCTCGCCTGAGCCTACTCCGCAGGCGCCAGCGCAAGCCGCTCGACGGGCTTTTCCTGGATCGGCCAATGCACGATCGCGGCGAAGATGCCGAGCGCGACGCCGATCCACCAGACCGGGTCGTAGCTGCCGAATCGGTCATAGAGATAGCCGCCGAGCCAGACGCCGAGGAACGAGCCGATCTGATGCGACAGGAAGACGACGCCGCCGAGCATGCCGAGATGGCGCGTGCCGAACATGATGGCGACGAGCGCGTTCGTCGGCGGAACCGTTGAAAGCCACAGAAGGCCCATGACGATGGCGAAGATGATGACGCTCGTCGGCGTCTGCGGCAACAGCAGGAAGGCCGTCACCGCGACCGAGCGGGAAATATAGATCCAGGAGAGGAATTTCGGCTTCGAATAGCGCTGGCCGATGATACCGGCCGACAGCGAGCCTATGATGTTGAAGAAGCCGATCAGCGCCAGCGCGATCACCGCATAGCCAGCGTCGATACCGAGGTCGCCGATATAAGCCGGGAAATGGGCCGTGATGAACGCAACCTGGAAGCCGCACACGAAGAAGCCAGCGACGAGCAGCGTGTAGCTGCGGTGGGCGAAGGCTTCGCTAAGCGCGTTGCCGACCGTCTGCTGCGCGGCTTTGCTGGCAGCGTTGTGCGAACTCCCGCGCAGCGGTATCGCCAGCAACGGAACGGCGAGCATCATCACCGCCATGAGGACCAGGGCCTGCGACCAGCCATAGGCGTCGATGAGGCCCTGGCCGATGGGTGCGAACACGAACATTCCTGCCGAGCCGGCCGCGGTGCCGATGCCGAAGACGATCGAGCGCTTCTCGGGCGGCGTGTGGCGGGCGAAGGCGGCGAGCACGATGGAGAATGAGCCGGCGGCCACGCCGAGGCCGACGAGGATGCCGCCGCCGACATGCAGCATCGCCGGGGTGTCGGCAATGGCCATCAAATAGAGTCCCGCCGCATAGATGAGGCCGCCGAGCGTCAATACGCGCCAAGTGCCGTAGCGGTCGGCGATGGCGCCGAAGATTGGCAGGCTGAGCCCCCAGAACAGGTTCTGCAGCGCCATGGCGAGGCCGAAGGTCGTGCGATCCCAGCCCTTTTCCGCCAGCATGGGGAGTTGGAAGAAACCCATGGCCGAGCGCGGACCGAAGGTCAGCGCGGCGATCAGGCAGCCGCAAGCGACAATCAGCCAAGGGACCGATCTTGCTGCCAGTGGGGTCTGGGACTGTGCCTGGGCCGTCATCTGCGTTCTCCGGGGGAGCTTCTTCTACTCCAACGGCTTGCCCGCGCAAAATGAATAGGTCGCATGGATGGCTTCAATCCCGTTGATGCGAGGCGGGAATAAACGGCACGGTGCGAGCGTTTGCATGCCGAAGGCCGCGGCTTGCTCTCGGCTTGTGCCGATGGGCGAACAGGGGTTCAATCAAGGCGATCGTGGCGCTGAGACGAGCCGGCATGGACGAAAGAAGGGCGGCTATCCTTGCGGAGATACCTCGTCTCAGGCGCTATGCGCGCGCGCTGTTGCGCGACCGGGATTCGGCCGACGACCTCGTGCAGGATTGTCTCGAGCGCGCGCTGGGCCGCATGGAAAACTGGCGCACCGGAGAGAACCCGCGGCGCTGGCTGTTCACCATCATGCATCACCTCTTCATCGACCAGACCCGCAAGACCAAGCGCCGCTCCGAGGTCGTCGTGCTGACGCTAGACGATTCCGAAGCCATGTCCTCGCCCGCCGAGCAGGCCGACAGCATCGCCTCGCGCGAGATCATGGACGCCCTCGAGGCGATCAGCCCCGAACGTCGTGCAGCGCTGGTGATCGTGGGGATCGAGGGGTTTTCCTATGCGGAAGCGGCGACCATGCTCGGCATCCCGGCAGGCACGCTGATGTCGCGGGTCGCGCGCGGCCGCGAGGAACTGCGCGGCCTGCTCGACGACGTCGCCCGCCGCCGCGCCATCAGGGTGGTCGAGCGATGAGCCGGCGCGACTTCACCGAACGCGACATCCACATGGCGCTCGACAACGAGTTGCCCGAGGAAGAGCGCGCCGATTTCGATGCATGGCTGGACGCCAATCCGGAAATGAAGGCGAGGAGCCTTCGTTTCGAGGCCGACCGGACGCGGCTGCGGGACAGCTTCGCCGGCATCCTCGATGAGCGCACGCCCGACCGGCTGGCCAGGCTTGTCACCGGAGAGGCCGGGAAACCTGCCGTCGGTGCGCCGCGCTGGCGCATGGCCGCCGCCGCGGCGCTGCTCTTCGCGCTCGGTGCGGGCGGCGGCTATCTGGCCGGTGGTGTCGGCGTGCTTGGCCTGGAAGCGAAGGCCGAGGACGAACTGGCCGAGGAGGCGATCGCGGCGCACACGATCTACGCCGCCGAGCAGCGCCATGCGGTCGAGGTCGGCGCCGACGACAAGGACCACCTGCTTGGCTGGCTGTCCAAGCGGCTCGGCCTGACCCTCATCGCGCCCGACCTGTCGGAGGAGGGGTTCGAACTGGTTGGCGGGCGCCTGCTGCCGGCCGGGCAAAAGATGGCGGGGCTGCTGCTCTACGAAGATCCACACGCCAACCGCATCTCGATCTATGTGACCGCCGAAGGGAAAGAGAAGGCGAAGGGCATCTACAAGCTCGAAACCGGCGGCGCCAGCGCCGTCTACTGGCTGGACGAGGGCTGGGGCTGCGCCATAGTCGGAACGCTGCCGCGGGAACGACTGCTCGATGTCGGCAGGAAGGCCTACCGGCAATTGCTGGCAGGCGCCGGCATGGCATGATCTGCCGGGGTGGTGAGGGGCCTACGGCGATGCTCGTCGAGCCCCGAAAAACTCCGGAGGAAAGGGCTTTCGATCCCTTGCGGGGCGCCACAATTCAGCCCAAATCAAGGAGCGATAGCGCGATCATTGCCCCTGCGTGACAGGTTTGGGCAGCGTCAGTTTCCACCAGGCCGTTTCTCCCTCAAATACGAGGCTTCCGGTTTCGCATGGCTGCCGACATCCGCCCGGCCCGCGCAAGTGATGTCGACGCCTTGCTGGCGATCGAGAATGCCGTTTTCCATACCGACCGGCTGTCCAGCCGATCCTTTCGCCGCCTGATCGTCCGTCCGTCGGCGGCCGTGCTCGTTGCCGAAGTCGGCGGCAAGATCGCGGGTTACTGCATCGTGCTTTTCCGGGCCGGCAACCCGGCAGCGCGTCTCTACTCTATTGCGACCGCACCGGGCATGGCCGGACGGGGACTTGGCCGAGCGTTGATCGAAGCCGCCGAAAGAGCGGCCGTCGGACGCGGGAAGCACGCGCTGCGCCTGGAAGTCCGGCAGGACAATGAACGAGCGGCCGCAATCTACCGGCGCGCCGGCTTTCGGCCGGTCGGCAGCAAGCCCGGCTACTATCAGGACGGCATGGCCGCGCTGCGGATGGAGAAATTGCTGGCCGTGGACGGCCATCCACCGAGGGCTGCAACCTGCAGGGCAACCTTCGCCGCGGGTAAACCGTTCCAGCGGCCGAACCAACGGACTCCGAGGCGCGCCTCCCGATGACCTGGGTTATCCTGACCGGCAGACAGAGCGACCTCGACCAGGTGGCGACGCCGCACAAGATCATCACCAACCGCGACTATCTCGCCCATCCGGCGCTGTTTCGCGGCCAACGTCCGAAGGTCATCAACCTGTCCAACAGCTACGGCTACCAGAGCCGGGGCTATTACGCCTCGCTGCTTGCAAGCTCGCGCGGGCACCGGGTCATCCCGACGGTGGAGACGATCATCGACCTGTCCGAGCCGAAGCTTTACGAGAACGCACTGCCGGAACTCGAACTCGCACTCAACAAATGCCGCAAGGAACTCGGCGGAACGTTCCCGGCCAAGGCGTCCTTCTTCTTCGGCATCGGCCCGTCCAAGGCGTGGGACCGGTTCGCCAGGCTGCTGTTCGACTGGTTTCGCGCGCCCTCGCTCGAAGTGACGATCCGCGACGGCGCGCAATGGGCGTCGATCCGCAAGATCGGCTTCCTGCCGGTGATTCGGCTGGCGGAGGACGAGAAGAAGCGCTTCCTGGCGAGCCTCGACACCTATACCGGCCGCGAATGGCGAGACAGCAAGGCGCGCACCCCGGCACGCTATACCTTCGCCACGCTGGTCGATCCCAACGAGGCGCTACCGCCTTCGGAAATCTCCTCGCTGCGCTATTGGGCCAGGATTGCCGAGAAGATGGGTGTCGAGGTCGAGCCGATCACCAGGAAGGACCTGGCCAAGCTCGCCAATTACGATGCGCTTTTCATCCGCGAGACGACCTCGATCTCGAACCATACCTACCGCTTCGCCCGTCGCGCGCAGCAGGAAGGCATGCCGGTCATCGACGATCCGCTGTCGATGATCCGCTGCACCAACAAGGTCTATCTGAACGAACTGATGGCCTACAATAAGGTGCCGGTTCCGCCGACCGTCATGATCGCGAGCCCCGCCGATTTCGCGCTCGCTGCCGACACGCTGGGCTTCCCGCTGGTGCTGAAGATTCCCGACAGTTCGTTCTCGCGCGGCGTGAAGAAGGTTTCGTCGCTCGACGAGTTGAAGAAGCTCGCAACGCTCTGGCTCGACGATTCGGACCTCCTCATCGCCCAGAAATTCCTGCCGACGGAATATGACTGGCGCGTCGGCGTGCTCGGCGGCCAGCCGCTTTTTGCCGTCCACTATCTGATGGCGAAGAAGCATTGGCAGATCGTCAATCACGACCGCGCCGGCAAGCCGCCGCAGCAGGGCGGGATCAAGACGTTCACTCTGAAGGAGGCGCCGCCGCTCGTGGTGGAGACAGCGGTCAGGGCCGCCCGCTGCATCGGCGATGGGCTCTACGGCGTCGACCTCAAGGAGACTAAGGACGGCGTCTTCATCATCGAGGTGAACGACAATCCCAATCTCGACCACGGCTGGGAAGATTCGGGGGAAAAGGACGAGGTCTGGGTGCGACTCACCCAGTGGTTCCTCGACCGTCTGGACCGGTCGGGACGATAGTTCGAGTATCGAAAATCGTCCGGATCAATAAAGGCGAGCCGTAATCTTGCGGCTGTGACACATTTGGCACGTTCGCCCGGAAGTCCAGCAAAAACAGTACTTTATACAGGAACGGTTGCGGCAGTATCAAGCTGAATACGCCGAATATGACCTTGGGGAACCCCAAGCATGTCCGGCGGGTTCGTTTGAAGGCGCCCGAATCATGGTATCTTCGTGGCGAAAAAAGGGCAGCTCAAGAAAAATAACAACTAAGAGGCTATGGGGTTTTTGGAAACGAATCGGACGAGCGTCGCAAGGCCTCGGTTGCGTTTCTGGGGTTGGGATCGGCAAGGCAAGGCAAGACCGCCGCCGTCGACGCCGGTTTCCTCTATGCGCGACTTCTGGGGTCTGATGAAGGCCTACTGGCTTTCTGACCGCTGGATGGAGGCCTGGACGCTGACGGCCGTGATCGCGCTGTTCACCGCAGCTTCCAGCAAGACCAGCGTCTGGATGGCGGAGGCCTCGGGCGACCTGGTCAATTCGATCGCCCTCTTCCACGATGCGAGCAATACGGCGCCGCTGGCCTATCTGCTCAACAGCGCCGGACTTCTCATCCTTCTCGTCTTCCTCAAGGATGCCGGCATCATCGGCGTCAGGCACCTTTTCTCGACGACCCTGCATCGCAAGTGGCGCGGCTGGCTGAACAGCCGGTTCAACGAAGCACTGCTCGATCGGAACCACACCCACTTCCACCTGCAGCACGGCGACCGCGACGCCGATGGCGCGCCGGTCGCGCCGCCCGACAACATCGACCAGCGGGTGCAGGAATCGATCAAGGGCATGACTGGCGGCGCCATCGGTCTCGCCATGGGCGTCATGGGCGTCACAACCTCGTTGTTCTTCGTCGGCCAGAAGCTCATCGAGCAATCGACGGCCATCGAAGGCCTTGAGTTCCTCGGCACCTACGCTGCTGCGATGCTTGCCTTTGCGGCGGTCGCCATCTACGTGCCGCTCAACACCTATTTCGCGGTGAAGATGGGAGGCCTGCTCGAGCGGCTGACCATCGCGATCCAGCGGGCCGAAGGCACCTATCGCTCCGAACTGACCACCTTCCTGCGGCGCAGCTTCCACGTTTCCGCCTCACAGGGCGAGGATGTGCAGAAGAAGATGCATGCCCGGCTCTACGTCGATATCGACCGTACCTGGTCGAAGCTCAACTGGGTGCATTCGGCGTATCAGTCCTTCGAGCGCATCTACAATTTCCTCGCCGCCCGCATCATCGCCTACCTGCCCGGCCTGATCCCCTACATGAACGACAAGATCAGCCTGAAGGGCTACATCACCGGCGCCGAACTGGTGAACTCGCTGATCAACCAGTGTTCCTGGTTCATCCACGTCATGCCGGCGATCGCCACGCTCAGGGCAAACGCAAAGCGCGTGACCGGCCTGGCCTGTGCCATCGAGGAAGTCCAGCAGCCTGCCGAATTCTACAAGCGCACCGGCCTCCACGAACTGCGCTACGGAACGCAGAATGCCGTGTTCGGCCTGACCATCCGCGATCTCGACCTCATGCACCAGGGCGACGGCGCGGCTCCCTTCCTGTCGATCCGCAACATGCGCTTCCGGCGCGGCGAATGGACTTATGTCAAGGGCGAGTCGGGCAGCGGGAAGACCTCGCTGATCAAGGCGATCAACGGCCTCTGGCCCTATGGCCGCGGCGACGTCGTCTTTCCCGAAGGCGTAAGGACCTTCTACGCCGCACAGGACGTGAAGCTGCCGCAACTCACGCTCAAGGAACTCGCGTGCCTGCCGGACACGCCGGAGGAGCATGAGGACGCCCGTGTCGCGGCCGTGCTGCACAAGGCGGGACTCGGCGAGCTGATCGAATATCTCGGCGACGAAAGCCGCGAGGGAAAGACCTGGGACCAGGTCCTTTCCGGCGGGCAGAAGCAGAAGCTCGTCGTCGCCCGCATCCTGCTTCAGCAACCCGGACTGCTGTTCCTGGACGAGGCGGCCGGCGCACTCGACCCGCAGGCGAAAGTCGATTTCCATCAGGCGATCAAGGACAATTGCCCGCGCGTCACCGTGATCAGCGTGATGCACGAGGCGATCCCGCCACGGTCGGCGACCGGCGAAGAATTCTACGACAGCGTGCTCAGCATCGCCGACGGAACGGCAACGAAGTCGCCGCTCGCGCCGCGGCTGCCGCCCGAACTCACCACCATCGTGGCGCAAGCCCGGCCCGCCGGAGCCAAACGCCTGCGCCTGCCGGTCGGCCTGAAGCTGCGCTAAAACGCGCCGCGATCAGATTCGCGTCGCGCGCTTAAGCTGCTCGTGCGCATGTCTTCATCCCGAAACCGGGCCCCACTTTCGGGAGACATGCGTTAGCCGCGCAACTTCTCGATGGAGGCGAAACGCTTCAGGAACGCGGCCTGGACGGCGCTTGCCGGCTTGCAGGCGAGGTCGAAGCGATCGGGCCAAATACCGCGCGGGCGGCCGAAGAATTGTGCCGCTTCCGCGATGGAGAAGCCGGCAAGCAGCGTCGCCTCGAAATAGGCGGCGACCTGATCCGCCCGCTTGATCTGGCTCCGCAATTTCTCGTCGGTCTCTGCGGGCAGGCCGAAGCGGAGATGGATCGCGCGCTGCAACCGATGCTCGACCGCCTTGTAGCCGCCGCCCACCACCGACTTGAAGGGCGAGATCATGTCGCCGATGACATATTCCGGCGCGTCGTGGAGCAGCGCGGCCAGCCGCGCGTCGGGCGAGGGACCGGGCACCAGGGCACAAAAGATATCCTCGACCAGCAGCGAATGCTGCGCCACCGAGAAGGCGTGGTCGCCGCCGGTCTGGCCGTTCCAGCGGGCGACGCGGGCGAGCCCATGCGCGATGTCGGCGATCTCCACGTCGAGCGGAGAGGGATCGAGCAGGTCGAGGCGGCGGCCCGACAGCATGCGCTGCCATGCGCGCGGCGGCGCGCCGGCACTGTCGGCTGCCATCAGGCGTCTCCGCCGACGGCTTGGGGATAGGTGAACGTCGCCCATGCCGGTATGGCGACCGTCACGGGGATACCGCCCGCCTCGATCGGCGCGCCGGTGTCGAGCGCGCCCTTGACCCGGTCGATGCGCAGGATGGCGAGGCCCTTGCTACCAGCGGTAGAACCCAGCGTGCCGATCGGCCGCCCGTTCACGGCGATTTCAGTTCCCGATGCAGGCAGGTTTTGGCCCGACACGATCAGCACGCGCCGTCGCGCCGTTCCGCGATGCTGCATGCGCGATACCACCTCCTGGCCGACATAGCAGCCTTTGCGGAAGCCGACGCCGCCCGTCTGGTCAAGCAGTACATCATGGGGGAAGGCGTCGCCGAGCACGTAGTCGGCGCCGCTCTCGGCGATGCCGTTCGCAATCCGGAAGGCGTTCCAAGAGGCGACATCGCTGTCGGTCTCCTGGGCCTCGTAAGACCGCCAAGCCGGCGCCGCCTCGGGGAAGCGGCTGTCGCGCAGCCAGCTTGAATCTGATTCTGAAGCCGCTGAATCAGAATCCCACCAAACCGTCACAAACGATTCATCCTGCTTCGAAATCCCGGCCTTGGCGCGCAGCTTGTAGAGCGTCAGACGGCGTATGAACTCGTCGGCAATGTTGGCGCGGCATTCGAGCCGGAAGCCGTCGGGGCCGTGCCGCGAGATCAGGAAATCGAACAGGATCTTGCCTTGCGGCGTCAGCAACGCCGAAGGTTTTGCTTCGCCGGCCTGAAGCAAGCCGAGGTCGGCCGTGACGATGTTCTGCAGGAAATGCTCCGCATCCGGGCCGGAGACGGAGACGATCGCACGGTCGTCGAGGCGGGCTGTCGGCATGGGAAACCTTGCAAATGAACCGGCCATTACGTAAGCCGCAGCGGGCATGGCGACAAGAGCGGCGAAGCGGCATGGCGGCGACCTACGATCTCATCCTGACAGGCGGCACGGTCGTCAACCATGACGGGCAGGGCGCTCGCGACGTCGGCGTGCGCGATGGCCGCATCGCGGCGATCGGCGATCTCGCGCAGGCCTCCGCAGGCAGCCGTATCGACTGTCGCGGCCTGCATGTCCTGCCTGGCGTCATCGACAGCCAGGTGCACTTCCGCGAGCCGGGCCTGGAGCACAAGGAAGACCTCGAGACGGGTTCACGCGCGGCGGTGCTGGGCGGCGTCACCGCCGTCTTCGAGATGCCCAACACCAACCCGCTGACCACCACCGAGGCCGCACTCGCCGACAAGGTGAAGCGGGCCACCGGCCGCATGCACTGCGACTTCGCCTTCTGGGTCGGCGGAACGCGTGAGAACGCCAAGGATGTCGGCGAACTGGAGCGGCTGCCGGGTGCAGCCGGCATCAAGGTCTTCATGGGTTCATCCACCGGCGACCTGCTGGTCGAGGACGACGAGGGCGTCGCTTCCATCCTGAGGAACACGCGCCGCCGCGCCGCCTTCCATTCCGAGGACGAGTTCAGGCTGCACGAGCGCCTCGGCGAACGCATCGCCGGCGACCCTTCCTCGCATCCTGTCTGGCGCGACGAGATCGCCGCGCTGCAGTGCACGGAGCGGCTGGTGCGGATCGCGCGCGAGGCACGCGCCCGCATCCATGTGCTGCACATCTCGACATCAGAGGAGATCGCCTTCCTTGAAGCGCAGAAGGACGTCGCCACCTGCGAGGCGACGCCGCACCATCTGACCATGTCGGCGGACGACTATGCGCGGCTGGGCACGCTGTTACAGATGAACCCGCCGGTGAGAGACAAGCGTCATCGCGACGGCGTCTGGCACGGGATCTCGCAAGGGGTGGTCGACGTGCTGGGCTCCGACCATGCGCCGCATACGCTGGACGAGAAGGCGAAGCCCTATCCGGCGTCTCCTTCGGGCATGACGGGAGTGCAGACGCTGGTGCCGATCATGCTAGACCATGTCAATGCCGGACGCCTGACGCTCGAGCGTTTCGTCGACCTGTCGAGCCACGGGCCGAACCGCATCTTCGGCGTCGCCCGCAAGGGGCGCATCGCCGCGGGTTACGACGCCGATTTCACCATCGTCGACATGAAGCGCGCCGAGACGATCACCAATGCGCAGGCAGGCTCCAAGGCCGGCTGGACGCCCTATGACGGCAAACGGGTCACTGGTTGGCCGGTGGGAACGATCATTCGCGGCAACCGCGTCATGTGGGAAGGCGAGATCGTGATGACAGGGCAGGGGCGTCCCGTCGCGTTTTCCGAAGCGCTGGCGCGCTAGGGTCCCAGTTACTCTCCCGCAACGAAGAACGCCCAGCGCCCTTCCGGCGTTATGCCGACGCGGTAGAAGATGTAGGCGCCGAACTGCTTCATGTCCTCGAGGTCGCCGGCAGTGACGATCTTGAACAGTTCCACCTTCTGGCGCGAGTCGAGCTTGTCGAGAGGAATGCCGAAGAAATAGGGCCAGACATAGATCTCGTTCGGCGTGCCGGCTTCGAGATGCACGAAGCCGGCATTCAGAACCTCTTCCAGGATGGCGAGTATCTCGTGGCCTTCAGGATCGCCCGACAGGCCCTTGAGGAAATCAATCGGATCGTCCCCGACGTCGCCGAAGGAGAGTTGGGTGGCGTCGTCGCCCGGGCCGATGAGTGGCCGCAGCTTCTCGATATCGCCGGTCTTGGCAGCCTCGACGAGCAGCCCGTGCATGCGCCGCACCGGCTCCGGCAGCCGGTCGAGATTGTAGACGATCTCCGGCAGCGGGTCGTGCTCGTCGAACTCCGGCCGGGCAATGTCGTTCCGTCCCCCTTGCCCGCGATCGAGTTCCTCGGAATCGTCGGCGGCAGGCGGCACGGGGTGCAGCGGATCGGTGCCGCCGGGGATCAGGATGCCCGGCGATGACGGCTGCCCGCCGGGCGCAGTCGCGGGCGGAAGCTCCTCGCGACCGATCTCGCTGAGCGCCGCCGCGGGGCCGATAGCGGCAAGGAAGGCGCTCGAGACCATCAGGCAGGATGCCGCAAGCCGGAAGAGCGCCATGCGGCGGCAAGCCGTGCGCCGTTCCTGTCGCAATGTCGTTGACTGCATTTCTCTCTCCGGCGTCGCCCTGTCGAATCCCGCCCCGGAACGTTCGATCAAGGAACGGCAGGGCGCCGGAGTCAATGCCGCGACTGCTCCGGCGCGAGTTCCCCGGCGATGACGCTGTCGCGCATCCGCTCTATCAACGCCAGCGCCGCCGGTTCGCCGCTGGCACGCAGCAGTTCGGCCAATGCGGTGGTGAGTGCGGCCTCGGCGATGATCTCCGGTTCGATGCCGGCCGAAATCCCTTCGGCCCAGGCCTCGTTGTGGTTCTCCACGGCAGTCAGCCGCTTTTCTTCCCTGACCAGCGCGTCCAGGTCGGTGAAGCCATGTTCCATGCCAGAATTCCACCCTTTCAAGCGATGAACCGCGACTATCGGTCCAACTTGATCTGTCCCTTTAATATCCCGTTAAGCTTCCTAGCACAGCCGCGCGGCGATGTACGCCCCCGGCGTGGGCGAAAAGTTAATCGCCTGTTAATTGCCATAGCGGGAGGCGAGATCGCGGGCGAGGTTTTCGCCTTCGACCGTATAGCGGCTGATCGCCTCGGTGGCCGAGGCGGTGCACTTCGTGTAGGTGCCCTCGAAGGAGCGGTAGCCGCGGTTGAAGCTCGCGATGAAGCGGGCGCGCCGCTCCGGCTCCGGGTTTTCGGCCGCCAGCAGCCGCTCCATCGTGCTGCGCCACTGGTTGCCCTTGTCGCCGCAGAGATTGCGCAGGAAATGCAGCGATCCCATCACCTCCGCGATGCGCAGCAGGCCGGCCTCGTATGGCGCATCGACCGCCGCCGCCGGACGCGAGAGCGCCATGGGAAGAATGACGAGTGAAGCCAGTATGGTGGAAAAAAGCCGCCGCATGCGCCCTTGTGGCGAAACAATTTGGCTGCCGCAAGGCGGATTTTTGCACTGTGCGGCCCCCGAGGGACCCCGCGGGCTTTCCTATTTCCCCAGCAGCCCGCTTCCTACCTCCAGGACGGATTCCAGGATCGGCAGTGCCTCCATCTCCGCCAGCGTGAAGAAGGCTGCCTCGGCGGCATCGTCGGCAGCGACGGGCTCGCCGCCGGCATAGCGGCCGAAAAAGACCTGCAGATCGTAGTCGGTCTCGGTGCCCTCGACCACCACACGGACCAGCGGCGAGAGCGGGCCGACCGTCAGCCCGGTTTCCTCGGCGAGCTCGCGCCGCGCGGCTTCTTCCAGCGTCTCGCCGGCTTCGACGCGTCCGCCGGGAAATGCGTAGCAGCCGAGCGAGGGCGCGCGGCCGCGCCTGACGAGGAGCAGCCGATCCCCGTCCTGCAAGGCAACCGAGACGGCAGGAAGCAGCTTGGGTGCGCTTGTCAGTGGTGCGCTCATCTGTCCTCGCGGGTGGTTTTCCACCGGCCGCGCTTGCCGGGCCGGATTCCAGCCTCCACCTTGTGCCTGACGAATCGAGAGGCATCAAAGAAAATGTGCGGACGCTTCGCGCTCACTGCCGGTCCGGGGGAGTTGGAGGAGTTCTTCGCGCTTGCAGGCGTCGAGGATTTTCCGCCGCGCTACAACATCGCGCCGACGCAGCCGATCCTGCTGGTCATAGCCGGCAGCGGGCGCGAGCCTGGCTCGAACCTGCCCGACCGCGGCGCGATGCTGGCCCGCTGGGGCCTGATCCCCGCCTGGGCGAAGGACCCGAAGAACCTGCCGGCGCATTTCAATGCCCGCTCGGAGACGGCAGCCGAAAAGGCATCGTTCAGGACGGCGATGCGCCATCGCCGCGTGCTGATACCGGCCTCCGGCTTCTATGAATGGCGTCGGACGGGCGACAGGCGCTCGCAGGCCTATTGGATAAGGCCGCAGCACGGCGGCATCGTTGCCTTCGGCGGTCTGCTGGAAACCTACGCGGAGCCTGGCGGATCGGAGATCGACACCGCGGCGATCCTGACCACGGCGGCGAGCGACGACATCGCCCACATCCACGATCGCATGCCGGTGGTGATAAAGCCGGAAGACTACGAGCCGTGGCTCGACTGCCGGACGCGGGAACCGCGCGACGTGGCGCATCTGATGCGGCCGTCGCAAGAGGGGTTCTTCGAGGCGGTTCCGGTATCCGACAGGGTCAACAAGGTCGCGAATGCCGGGCCGGAACTGCAGGAGCGGGTGGAGACGGTTCCCGACGCTCCCGAAACACGGAAGGCGGCCTGAACCGCGCAGCTTGCGCTTTTCTAGCGATCCGCCTGTGCGAGGCGCGCAGCCTGTCAGGCAGCCTTGGCGGCGGCCTTCGCGGGCTTCTTCTTCGGTGCGCAGATCAGCGCCGCAACGATCGCGGCCGGGCCGATGGCGCGGTAGTGCTTGGCGAGAGCCGGGGCCGCCTTGGCGGTCATGCGTTCGGCTTCGCGCTTCTTCGGTGACATTTCTCTCTTCCCTGAAATCATGACGGTCGTGGCGAGGACTGGACATGGTGATCCATTGGGACCAAATCGTGACACGCGCCGGATTTCCCGCCTTCCCCCTCGGTTGATGTCCGGACATGTTTAAGAGAATCTTACGATTCCAACGCGTTGAGCGCGTCGATCATAAACTGCGTCCCGACTGCAACACTTCGTAATCATGGCATGTATCTGCGATTTGCCGCCATTGCCGCCCGGCGGTTACAACTCGGAAGCCTCGTTCGACGGCCGGGCTTGACGCGGATGGCGGCGGAACGCCATAAACATCCCATGAAAACGTCTTTTGCCATTTGCGGCATTTGCATTATTGGCTAGCGCACGCGCTGGTCCGGACGTTTTCGCCTTCTTCCCAAAGACAAACGCCCAGGCCAGCAGGCTGGCTTTACGTCGTCGTCCGGTGACGCGGCGGGAGAGGGAAGTCGAGGCATGTCCGAAGCAGGTAAAGGCTTGCGGCTCTACAACACGCTGACGCGGACGAAGCAGGATTTTGTCCCCATCGATCCGCAAAACGTGCGCATGTATGTCTGCGGGCCGACCGTTTACGACTTCGCCCATATCGGCAATGCGCGGCCGGTCATCGTCTTCGACGTGCTGTTCAGGCTGCTCCGGCACCTCTATGGCGAGGACCGCGTCACCTACGTCCGCAACATCACCGACGTCGACGACAAGATCAACGCGCGCGCCGCGCGCGACCATGCCGGCCTGCCGCTCAACGAGGCGATCAGAAAGGTCACCGAGGAGACCAACGCGCAGTTCCAGGCCGACGTGAAGGCGCTCGGCTGCCTGGAGCCGACCTTCCAGCCGCGCGCCACCGAGCATATCGACGCCATGAAGGCGATGATCGAGCGGCTGGTCGATCTCGATGTCGCCTATGTCGCGGAAGGCCATGTGCTGTTTTCACCCAAGCGCATGGCGGCGCGGGTGACGTCGCCGCGCTACGGCGCGCTGGCGCGCCGCTCGCTCGACGAGATGCTGGCCGGCGCCCGCGTCGACGTTGCCTCCTACAAGGAGGACGAGATGGACTTCGTGCTCTGGAAGCCCTCGAAGGAGGGCGAGCCGGGCTGGCCGTCGCCGGCCGGCATGGACGGGCTAGGCCGCCCCGGCTGGCACATCGAATGCTCGGCCATGTCGATGGCCAAGCTGCTCGAACCCTTCGGCGGCGGGCTCAAATGCGACGACCCGGAAAAGAACAAGTTCGACATCCATGGCGGCGGCATCGACCTCGTCTTCCCGCACCACGAGAACGAGATCGCCCAATCCTGCTGCGCCTTCGGCACCGACCGCATGGCCAACATCTGGATGCACAACGGCTTTTTGCAGGTCGAAGGCAGGAAGATGTCGAAGAGCGAGGGGAATTTCGTCACGATCAACGAGTTGTTGAACACGGAGAAATTTGGGGGGCGGAAGTGGCCGGGCGAGGTGCTCAGGCTGGCGATGCTGATGACGCACTATCGCGAGCCGATCGATTTTTCGGTGAGGAAGCTGGAGGAGGCAAGATCTATCAGCCTCTCATGGCATTCGCTGGCTCGCCGCTACCCGCCGTCCGATGGAACCGTTTTGCATGAGGTGCTGCATTTTCTTTTGGATGATCTTAACACGCCTGCCGCTATTCAGGCCATTCAACGCTCGAAAGCAGCGCCGCAAGATATTGCGGCGTCGTTGCATCTGCTGAACCTGTTCGACCCGCGTATCGTTCGCATTGCTGCAGAATTACGTGAGGAGCAACAATCCGGAGCTCATCAATCGGTCCAGGTTGCGGAGGAGACGGTATCCTTGCGGGAACTCGGACTTGAACGTTCGGCCGTTGTTGGAAGATTAGACCAGCGCCTCGCCTTCATCCGCAAAAAAAACTGGCCCGAGGCCGACAAGATCCGCGACGAGCTTCTGGCGCAGGGTATCCAGCTCAAGGACGGCAAGGACCCGGCCACCGGCGAGCGGGTCACCACCTGGGAGGTGAAGCGGTGAGGGCGCGTGAAGATACCCCCCTC
>JALYWP010000019.1 GCA_030852655.1 Pseudomonadota bacterium
ACATGCGCGCCGAGCTGGATCAGCCGTTCGGCCTTCGACATGGTCAGCGCCTGAGCGTCGGTATTGGCGACGACGAAATCGACGCCCCGCAGCCCCGCCGTGATCATGTTGTTGACGGCGTTGCCGCCGCCGCCGCCGACGCCGAACACGGTGATGCGGGGCTTGAGTTCGGTGATGTCTGGCTTCTTCAGATTGATGGTCATGGTCCTCGTCCTTTGCCTTCCTGCCGCGTTCGCCGCCACGGCCGCCTGTGGGGCTGTCCCCGCTGATTTTAAAAACTGTCTCTGATCCACTGACTCATACGATTGAACCGTCCGCCGGTGCCGGTCATGCGCAGCCTCGATGCCATTTTCCCCTCACGGCTCTCGAAGCTGGCCACCTGCGGATAGATCATCAGGCCCACCGCCGTAGCGAAGGCCGGTCCCTTGGCCGCCTCGGGCAGACCGGCAACGCCGAGCGGCCTGCCGATACGCACGTTGCGACCAAGAATTCTGCGGGCTGCCTCCGGCAGACCCTGCAATTGCGACGCACCGCCGGTGAGCACGACGCGCTTGCCAACAGCGCTGCCGTAACCTGATTTGCCGAGGCGGTCACGAATGATCTCCAGCGTCTCCTCGACGCGGGCGCGGATGATGCGCGTCATCACCGAGCGCGGCACCTGCAGCGGCACTTCGCCGTCGTCATTGCCCATCGGCTGGATGGTGACGGTCTCGCGATCGTCGGCGCTGCCGGGCAGCGCCGAGCCGTGCATGACCTTCAGCCGCTCGGCATGATCGAGCGGGGCGGACAGGCCCTTCCCCATGTCGAGCGTCACGTGGTTGCCGCCGACGGGAATGGCGTCGCCATGGACGAACTTGCCGTCGGCGAAGACCGAGATGGTGGTCGCGCCGCCGCCCATGTCGATGCAGGCCGCGCCCATTTCGAGTTCGTCGTCGACGAGCGCGGCGAGGCCACTGGCGTAGGGCGTCGCCACCATGCGCTCGACCGACAGATGCGAGCGGTTGATGCAGAGTTCGAGATTGCGCAACGGCGCCGAGTCGCCGGTCAGCACATGCATGTCGACGCCGAGCGCATCGCCGACCATGCCGCGAGGGTCGCGCACGCCGCGCTCGCCGTCGAGCGAGAAGCCTACCGGCAGCGAATGGACGACCTCGCGCTCGGCCTTCAGCGCCTGCTTGGCGCCGGCCGCAAGCACGCGCCTGATGTCGGCGGTGTCGGCCTCGTGGCCCCCGAGATTGATCGTCGCCGAATAGGTTTCGCTCTTGAGGCGGCCGGCGGTCAGGTTGACGATCAGCGAATCGACGGTCAGCCCCGCCATCCGCTCGGCCGCGTCGACTGCGAGCCGGACTGCATGCTCGGCGCGGTTGAGATCGACGACGACGCCGGATTTCACGCCATGCGATTTTTGGTGACCGATGCCGATGACCTGCACCTCGTGGGTGCGGCCACGCAGCGTCTGGCTCTCGCCGCGCGGGCGCAGCCTGGCGATGATGCAACAGACCTTGCTGGAACCGACATCCAGCACCGTGACGATGCCGGAGCGCCGCTGCGAAGCGTCCTTCTGTCCGCCGAGCCAGCTCATATATTCTTCCCCGGCTTGCGCTTGGCAGCCTTCGCCCGCTCGGCGAGCAGCGTGACCCGCTGCTCCATGGCTTCCGGCGTCAGTTCGATGACAAGGCGATCATCGAGACGAAGGTCGACGGTGGCGATGTCGCGCGACAGCAATCCGTTCTCACGGTCGAGCCTCAGCACCTCGGCGATCGCGGCGTCCTCGCCCGTTTCCGGCAGGCGGATCGTGATGCCGTTTTCCAGCCTGAGGTCCCAGCGCCGCTCGGCGACGCGGATATAGCCCTTCACGCGCGCGGCGAGCCCGGGATACTGCCTGATCTTGCCGACGAAACCGGCGGCCTGCTCCGCCGCGCCGTAGCCGATGACCAGCGGCAGGGCGGCAAGGCGCCCGCCGTGGAACGGCGCGATTACATTGCCGGAGCGCTCGACGATGGCGAGCTGGCTGCCGTGCTGCCAGATGGCGAAAGGCTCACGCTCCTCGATCCTGACCTCGATCTCGTCGGGATAGATCTTGCGGACCGCGGCGACCTTCACCCAGGGCAGTTCGGTTATGCGCTGGCGCGCCGCATCGGCATCGAAGCCGACCAGCGACGTCCAGCCGTCGAGGCCGAGGCTCCCGAGGATGTCGATCTCGGAGGTCTCCTTGTTGCCGGAGACGCGGATCTGGTCGACGGCAAAACCGAGGCGCGCGGTAACCGCCTGCGCGGCGACCGGAATCTGGCCGCCGAGCCACGCGCCATAAAGGGCGCTCGACGAAAGGAACACGGCGGTAGCGATGACGCCGGCAAAGCGCGGCGGCGCATATTCGCCGTCACACAGGCGCGACACCAGGCGGGCCGGCCGGCGCAGGAAGCGCGGCAGCACGAAACGCCCCGACAGAAAGGTTTCCGATGGCAGGGCCAAGCCGAAGAAGGCAGGCCGCGGCCCGCCGGCCTCCCCGCTCTGTTCGGTCTTCAACGCAAACACGAAGCGTCCTCCACCATCCAACTCAACAATTCACCGAACGAATGCCCCGCTTGCGCGGCGATATCGGGCACGAGTGACGTCGGCGTCATGCCAGGCTGGGTGTTGACTTCGAGCCAGATCAGTTCGCCATTTTCCGAATGGCGATCGTCGTAACGGAAGTCCGATCGGGAAACGCCCCGGCAGCCGATTGCTTGGTGTGCCTTGAGCGACAGTGTCTGTATTTTTTGGTAAATATTTAGTGAAATTTTAGCCGGTATCTCGTGTTTTGATCCGCCCGGCACATACTTCGAGTCGTAGTCGTAGAAGGAATGGCCGGTCGGAACGATCTCGCACACCCCAAGCGCGACGTCGCCCATGACCGCACAGGTCAGTTCGCGCCCATGCACGTAGCGCTCGACCATGACGGTGTCGCCGTACTTCCACTCAGGCGACGCAACGACCTGCGGCGGATGCGAGCGATCCTCCTTGACGATGACGACGCCGAAGCTCGACCCCTCGGTGACCGGCTTCACCACGTAGGGCGCCGGCATCGGGTGCTTGTCCTTGATGGTGAAGCGGTTGACGACCTTCGATTCCGCGACCGGAATTCCAGCCGCCTTGGCGATCTTCTTTGCCTGCTCCTTGTTCATCGCCAGAGCCGAGGCGAGCACGCCGGAATGAGTGTAGGGAATGGCGAGATATTCGAGGATGCCCTGGATGGTGCCGTCCTCGCCGAACGGGCCGTGCAGCGCGTTGAAGGCGACATCGGGCTTGAGCTCGAAAAGCACGGAGCCGACGTCGCGACCGACATCCACGCGCGTGACGCGATAGCCTTCCGCCTCGAGCGCGTCGGCACAGGATTCCCCCGAGGAAAGCGAGACCGGACGTTCAGCAGAAAACCCTCCCATCAACACTGCAACGTGCTTCGACTTCATGCCCTGCAAATCCCCTCGCAGCTTGGGCCAACATCAGGCTTCAAGATTGAGTCCGAGTCTTCCGGCGGATGCTCCCCCAGAACGGAAAACGCGGCCCACGCCCCGCACGACTCAAATCAGGAAACGCTGTTGGCCGAAAGAATCAGAGAGTTGATTCGCTGGCAAGCCGGGAAATGACAGAACTGCGTTTTCTTCGCCCGGCTATGGCTTTTTTGACTCGGAAAACGGCCGGAGATCCGGGAAGAAACGCATCGAAGGACAGCGGATTGCGCCAGCCATTCCGGTTGCGCGAAAACGTGGTCGAGGCATGCTTCGCGAGCGGCAACAAGGTCGACGCGACCGCCGGAACACCAAATGCGATTCACGATCAGTGCGTTGGCGTGAGCAGCTGAATCAGTTTCGCAGCAGGAAGAGAAACGGGCTTACAGCAGCAGCCCCAGAAACTCCTGCACCTCGCGGCCGAGCTTGAACCGACCGATGCGCTTGATCTCCCATTGCAGCCGGATGCCGGAATTTTCCAGGACGCGGGCCCGCACCGTCTCGCCCAGGAATTCGAGGTCGTAGCCGGTGGCGCTGCCGGTGTTGATCATGAAGTTGCAGTGCATGGGGCTCATCTGCGCGCCGCCGATCATCAGGCCGCGGCAGCCCGCCTTGTCGATCTCCTTCCAGGCCGAGGTGCCTTCGGGGTTCTTGAAGGTTGAGCCGCCGGTCTTCTCGCGGATCGGCTGCACCGTCTCGCGGTGATGCTGGACGGCGTCCATCGCCGCCTTGATGGTTTCCCTGTCTTCGGGAATGCCCTCGAATACGGCGGAAACGAAGATCAGGTCGGCAGGCGCCGAAGAATGCCGATAGGCATAGCCCATCTCGGCGTTGGAGAGCGTGTGCACCTCGCCCTTGCGGTCGAGCGCGCGGACCTCGACGACACGCTCGACGGTCTCTACGCCATTGGCGCCTGCGTTCATGCGCAGCGCCCCGCCAATGCCGCCCGGAATGCCGTGATAGAAATGGAAGCCGCCGATTCCAGCCTCGTGGGCGAGCGCTGCGAGGCGCTTGTCGGGCGTCGCGGCCCCTGCCCTGATCCTCGTCGGCGAGACGACTTCGGCCTCGCCAAAACCTTTCGCGGAGAGGCGTATGACGAAGCCCGGAATGCCACCCTCGCGCACGAGCAGGTTGGAACCGATGCCGACGACGGTGAGCGGGATGTCCTCGGGCACCGCCTTCAGGAAGGCCGCGAGGTCGTCCTCGTCGGCCGGCTGGTAGAGCGCCTCGGCCGGACCGCCGGCGCGGAACCAGGTGATCTTGTCCATCTCCGCATTCGGCGTGATGCGGCCGCGAATGTTCTTCAGCCGGTCACCGAGGCCGGCGAGAAGCGCTTCGCCCCTGATCATGCGGCGGCCCCAGCGGCAGAATCGTCGCCGGCTGCGAGTTCCCTGGGCAGCGCGTAGGCCCACTGGGTGATGTTGCCGGCGCCGAGGAAGACCACGAGGTCGCCGGGCCTGGCCAGTTCGCGGATCATCGGCGCGATGGCCGAAGGCTCGGCGATGTGGCGCGCGTCGCGATGGCCGCCGAGGCGGATGCGATGCACCAGCTTTTCCGAATTGACGCCGTCGATCGGTTCCTCGCCGGCCGCATAGACGGGCGCGAGGGCGACGATGTTCGCATCGTTGAAGCAGGCCGAGAACTCGTCGAAGAGATCGCGCAGGCGCGTGTAGCGATGCGGCTGGGCAATGGCGATGACGCGGCCCTGCGTGGCCTCGCGCGCGGCCTTGAGCACGGCCTTGATCTCGACCGGATGGTGGCCGTAATCGTCGAATATCTCGACGCCGTTCCATGAGCCGGTGTGGGTGAAGCGGCGCTTGACGCCGCCGAAGGAGGAGAGGCCGCGCCGGATGTCGTCGGCGGAGATGCCGAGTTCGTGCGCGACGGCGATCGCCGCGGTGGCGTTCGACACGTTGTGGCGGCCGGGCATCGGCAGCCGAAGATCGGCGATCTCGGTGTCGGTGCCGGTCTTGCGGTCGCGGATCGACACGTCGAACAGCGACGTCGCCCCTTCCATGCGATGGTTCGAGAAGCGCACGTCGGCCTGTGCATTGGCGCCGTAGGTGATGACGCGGCGGTCTTCGATGCGGGCGACCATCGCCTGCACCTCGGGATGATCCGTGCACATGACGCCGAAGCCGTAGAAGGGCACGTTCTCGACGAACTGGCGGAACGCCTCGCGCACGCGATCGAAGGTGCCGTAGTGGTCGAGATGCTCGGGGTCGATATTGGTGACGACGGCGATGTCGGCCGGCAGCTTCAGGAAGGTGCCGTCGCTCTCGTCGGCCTCGACCACCATCCATTCGCCGCCGCCCATGCGGGCATTGGTGCCGTAGGCGTTGATGATGCCGCCATTGACCACGGTCGGGTCGAGCCCGCCGGCGTCGAGCAGCGTGGCAATCATCGACGTCGTGGTCGTCTTGCCGTGCGTGCCGCCGATGGCGACCGCTTGGCGGAAGCGCATCAGTTCGGCCAGCATCTCGGCGCGGCGAACGATTGGCAGGAGCCTTTCGCGGGCGGCCTTGAGCTCGGGGTTGGATTTCTTGATCGCGGTCGAGACGACGACGACTTCGGCGGCACCCAGATTCTCCGGCCGGTGGCCGATGAAGCACTCGATGCCCTGCTCGCGCAGGCGCTGGATGTTGGCGCCGTCGGCCTGGTCGGAACCCTGCACGCGATAGCCGAGATTCTTCAGCACCTCGGCGATGCCGCTCATGCCGATGCCGCCGATGCCGATGAAATGCACCAGGCCGATCGTCTGCGGCATCTTCATGGCCGCGCTCCCTTCCTGAAATCCTGGATTGGCATTCCCGACGCAATAGCCTCTGCCAGATCGGCGAGCAACCGCGCCGCATCCGGTTTCCCCGCCGATCTTGCCGC
>JALYWP010000032.1 GCA_030852655.1 Pseudomonadota bacterium
GTGCGCCGGTAGATGTCGAAGCCGGCCGCGATGCGGCGCCCGAGGAAATAAGGCTCGGTGAAGGAGAACTGGTAGTCGCGCGAATTCTGGCCGCCGCCGGCCGAGAACTTGATGAACTGGCCGCGGCCGAGGAAGTTGCGCTCGGTGATCGAGCCTTCGATCGACGGACCGGGCGAATCGCCGCCCGTCGTGTAGCCGGCGCCGATCGCGAACTCGCCGGTCGACTTGTCGACGACATCCACCACCAGGATGACCTGGTCGGCCTCGGAGCCGGGCGCAGTGGCAATCTCGACAGTTTCAAAGAAACCAAGGGCTTCCAGGCGTCTCTTTGCGCGCTGGATCAGAACCTGGTTGAAGGCGTCGCCCTCGCTGACGTCGAATTCGCGGCGGATGACATAGTCGCGCGTGCGCGTATTGCCACGAATCTCGATGCGCTCGACATAGGTCTTGGCGCCCTGGTCGACCGTATAGACGACCGAGATGGTGCGGTTCTCGAAATTGCGGTCGCCGCGCGGCGTGACCTGCGCGAAGGCGTAGCCGAGGCCCGCGAGGTGCTCGGTCACCTGGATGATCGAATCCTCGACGTTCTTGGCGCTGTAGACGTCGCCCTCACGCGTCTTGACCAGCGGCATCAGGCTCTCGCCAGGCACCTCCGCCAGCGTGCTGTCGACGCTGATATCGCTGAACGTGTACTTGTCGCCCTCGTCGACGGTGATGGTGACGGTATATTCGTTGCTGGCTTCATCGAGCTCGCCGAAGGCCGACACGACCTGGAAGTCGGCATAGCCGCGGTTGAAGTAGAAGCGGCGCAGCGCCTCCTCGTCGGCGCGCAGCCTGTCCTCGTCGTAGATGTCGTCACGCAGCAGGAAGGACAGCAGCGTCGATTCCTTGGTCGTGATCACATCCGACAGGCGGCGGTCGCCAAAGGCCTCGTTGCCGACAAAATTGATCTTCGCGATCTTGGTGCGGTCGCCCTCGTTGATCTCGAAGACCACGTTCACGCGGTTCTCGCCGAGATCCATGGTCCGGGGCGTGACGGTGGCGTCGTCGCGGCCGATGCGGGAATAGGCGGCGCGGATGGCCTCGGCATCGGCTTCCATGCGGTCGGGCGAGAAAGTGCCGCGCGACTTCAGCTGCACCGTGTTGGAAAGCTGGGTATCCTTGAGCTTCTTGTTGCCCTGGAACAGGACCTGGTTGACGATCTGGTATTCCGAAACCTGCACGACGAGCGTGCCGCCCACCTGGTTCACGCTGACGTCGGAGAACAGGCCGGTGCCGAACAGGCGCTTCACCGATTCGTCGACATCGGCATTCGAGAAGGACTGCCCCGGCTTGATGGTGAGGTAGTTGCGGATCGTTTCCGCATCGACGCGCTGATTGCCGCGTACATCAATGGACGAGACGGTCGCAGCCTGCGCCACGGAAACGGACGCCAACTGCAATACGAACGCACTGGGCATTGCCAAAGCGGCAGACAACGCCACCGCCGAAGCGGCGCTCAGAAACCCGGATGCTGCCTTCATTTAAGCTTTCAAACCTTTTTTCTCGAAGTCCCCACGGCGAGAAAACCGGACGTCGCGGTGCATTTCGCCTAACGTAATAACCGTATTTTCCCCACAAGCAAGGCTGCTGGTTAATTTGTGTTTACTTAACCATGGACCCGTGGCTTTCGCGTCACGCATATCCCCCGTCATGGTAAACGGCGCCTCAACCGGCTGCGCGACCATGCCAGATTCATTCATGATTTCAACACCCAAAGAGGTCGTTCCAGAATACGAACGCCATGAAACCGATGACCAGCAGCAGCCCTACCCTATAGACCGCTTCCATCGCCCGCTCCGACACCGGGCGGCCCTTTACCGCCTCCACCGCATAGAAGACGAGGTGCCCTCCATCGAGGGGTGGAATCGGCAAGAGGTTGAGGATACCGATGCCCACCGAGAGCAGCGCGACAAGCTGCACCAGCCACTCGAAACCCAGCTTCGCCGCCTGTCCCGAGATCTTGGCGATCTTGATCGGCCCGCCGAGCTGGCATTTGTCCTCGCGGCCGACGGCGAAGCGCTTCAGGAACTGCCCCGTCCTCGCGATGATGTGCCCGGTTTCGCCGACGGCCTCGACCAGCGCGCCGACCGGCGTGAAGGCGACCAGGCGCGGCTGGCCCGATTCCGGCGTGTTGACGACACCGATCACGCCGACCTTGACGACGTTTCCCAGCGCATCGGTCTGTTCCATGATCTCCGGCGTTGCCGTCACCGTCAGTTCGTCGCCGTCACGCGCAAGAACGAAGGTGATCGGGTCGCCGGTGCGGCCCGAAACCAGGCGCTGCACGTCGGAGAATGATTCGACCGGCGTCCCGTCGACGCTGACGAAACGGTCGCCGGGCAGGAAGCCGGCGGAAGCGGCCGGGCTGTCGGGGCGCACCTCGGCGACGACCGGCTCGGAAACATATTTGCCGTAGACGGCGAAAATGACCGCGAATACCGCAATGGTGAGCAGGAAGTTGAAGGCCGGACCGGCGAACACCGTCAGCGCGCGCTTCCATACCGGCTGGGTGTGGAAGGCGACCTTCTTGTCTTCGTCGGAGAGCGATTCGATCTCGCCGGCGTCTGGTGTGCTTGTCGCGTTCATGTCGCCGACGAATTTCACGTAGCCGCCGAGCGGAATCGCAGAGAGCTTCCAGCGCGTGCCGTGGCGGTCGTCGAAGCCGACGAGTTCGGGGCCGAATCCTATCGAGAACGCCTGGACGCCGATGCCGCACCAGCGGCCGACGAGATAGTGGCCCATCTCATGGACGAACACGACCACGGTAAGCACGAACAGGAATGGAATCAGCGTCCCGATCAGAAGGCTGTCCGTGCCGAAAAGCGTGGCAAGTGTATCGCTCAACTCGTTCCCTCGAAACGTCGCGACGCAGTACGGGCGGCGCCGCAAGCGTAGTTCCTAAAGTGATGCCAAACGGGGCGAATCCGTGGCACTGCCTCTTCGCTCAGATTGCAAACAGGGCTTGCGCGGGCTTGTCGGCGCTGCCGAGCACCAGGCCGATGGCGTACAGGGCAACGGCCGCCGCGACAAGCCCGTCGACGCGATCCATGACGCCGCCATGGCCTGGAATGAGATTGCCGGAATCCTTCACGCCATGACGCCGCTTGACCCAGGATTCGAACAGGTCGCCGACCTGCGAGACGGCCGAAAGCAGCAAGGCGACCAGCGCCAGCAGCGGCAGATTTCCAAGCCCCAGGAAAGCGGCGAGCATGACGCCGGCCAGCACGCCGCCGACAATGCCGCCAAGCGCGCCGCTCTGCGTCTTGCCGGGCGAGATGGCGGGCGCAAGCTTCGGACCGCCGAGCGAGCGGCCAACGAAATAGGCCGCGATGTCGGTCGCCCAGACGACTGCGAACAGGAAAAGGATGGCGGCGAGGCCGGCGTGGTCGCCCTCGCGCAGAAGGCCGAGCGACAGGCCGGAGAGGCCGGCATAGGCAAGGCCAGCGGGCGTCCAGAGCCCCTGCCCGCCAATACCGCTGTCGAGCAACGACGCGGCCACGGACAAGGCCAGGAGAAGGAGGATGCCGGCGGCCGAATATCCAAGAAGAAGGGCAAGCAGAACGACGCCGAGCAGTGCTGCGGCGACCAGTTGATAGCGGCTGCCGGCCGCGCGCCTCGACATGGCGCACCACTCGTAGAACATCGCTCCGGCGATTAGGGCCGCGAGCAGGCGGAACGCCACGCCGCCCAGCCAAGTCACGGCGAGGACCGCGACGATCAGCACGATCGACGAGACGACCCGCAGTTGCAGGTTGCTCATCTGGCGCGCCGGCCCTGCGTTCACGAGGCCACGCCCCGTACCACGCCGCCCTGATCCATGACGCCGCCGAAGCGCCGTTCGCGGGCGGCATACTGGCGAAGCGCGTCGGCGAGGTGCTCGCGCGTGAAGTCGGGCCAGTAGCAGGACAGGAAGACGAGTTCGCTGTAGGCCGCCTGCCATGGCAGGAAGTTCGACATGCGCTGCTCGCCGCTGGTGCGGACAACGAGGTCGGGGTCGGGGATACCGGCCGTATCGAGGAAACCGGCGAAGACTTCAGGGGTAATCGCCTCGCCGGGCAGGCTGCCGCGCGCCGCGGCTTCGGCGACGCGCCGCGCCGCGCGCACGATCTCGTCGCGGCCGCCGTAATTGAAGGCGATGACCAGGTTCATCGCGCGGTTGCCGGCCGTCAGCGATTCCGCTTCCTCGAGCAACGCGGCGATGTCGGGCGCCAGGCCCTCGCGCTCGCCGATCACCTTCACCCTGACCCCGCTCTGGTGCAGGTCGGCGAGGTCGCGGCGGATGAAGAGCTTCAGGAGCCCCATCAGATCGCTGATCTCGGATTTCGGCCGCGACCAGTTCTCCGAGGAGAAGGCGTAGACCGTCAGCCAGCCGATGCCGAGGTCGGCGGCGGCGCGGACGGTCTTGCGCAGCGCCTCGACGCCGGCGCGATGGCCGGCCACTCGCGGCAGGCCGCGCGCCTTCGCCCAACGGCCATTGCCGTCCATGATGATCGCGACATGCTCGGGCGTCGTCATTCTCTCTCTTTCATCCCCGCCCGGGCGGGGACAACGGCCCAGTGGTCCGATTCCCGCTTCTGCATACCCAACGATCCCAGCCCCACGCGAAGCAAGGAACCACTGGCAAACATATGATTCCAGTGGAATTCGGATCTGGCATTCGCTTCCCACCTAATATCGATCGGGCGAATGGCCGATCCGTTCCACTAGACTTGCATGATTTCGGCTTCCTTGCCGGCCAGCAGGCTGTCGACGGTGGAGATGGTCTCGTCGGTCAGCTTCTGGACGCGATCGGCCTCCTTGCGGTGATCGTCTTCGCTGATGTCGCCATCCTTTTCGGCCTTTTTCAGGAAGTCCATGCCGTCGCGGCGAACGTGACGGATCGCCACGCGGGCATTTTCCGCATAGCCATGGGCGATCTTGACCAGTTCCTTGCGCCGCTGCTCGTTGAGTTCGGGCAGCGGGATGCGCAGATTGTTGCCGTCAACGATCGGATTGAAGCCGAGATTGGCCTCCCGGATGGCCCGGTCCACCGCACCGACCATCGACTTGTCCCAGACCGAAACCGAGATCATGCGCGGCTCCGGCACCGAGACGGTGGCGACCTGGTTGAGCGGCATGTCGGAGCCATAGGCCTTGACCACGATCGCATCGAGAAGGTTGCTCGACGCGCGGCCAGTGCGCAGCGAGGCGATGTCGTGCTTGAAAGCGCTGACCGCCCCTTCCATGCGCCGTTGAATGTCGTCGAAATCTCCGCTTTTCATCTCTGTCTCCTCGAACTTTCAGGTTCGGGTTCCGGTAGCACTGGACCGCCGGAAAACCGCTTCCCACCTCTCGGCATGCTCTAGTCGGCCACGACGGTGCAGCGACCGCCGCCTCTCAGGATTTCACCGAAACCGCCCTGCTCGTGTATCGAATAAACGATTATCGGAATGTGGTTTTCGCGCGCAAGCGCGATTGCGGCCGTATCCATGATCGACAGGTCCCTGGTGATGACCTCGGCATGGCTGATGCGATCGTAGCGCACCGCATTCGGGTCCTTCTTCGGATCGGCGGAATAGACGCCATCGACCTGCGTGCCCTTGAACAGCGCATCGGCGCCGATCTCCGCGGCGCGAAGCGCTGCCGCGGAATCCGTGGTGAAGAAGGGATTGCCGGTGCCGCCGGCGAAGATCACGACCTTGCCCTGGTCCATATAGGCGGTGGCCTGGCGCTGCGTGAAGCTTTCGCACAATTCCGGCATGGCGATGGCCGAGAGCACGACTGCCTCGACGCCGAGCTTCACCAGCGATGTGCGCAGCGCCAGCGAGTTGATGACGGTGGCAAGCATGCCCATGTGATCGCCGGTGACACGGTCGCCGCCCTTCGACGCCACCGCGACCCCTCGAAAGATGTTGCCGCCGCCGATGACGACGCCGACCTCGACGCCCATCGCCCTCGCCTCGGCGATGTCGGCGGCGATGCGGTCGACGACCGAGACGTCTATACCGAAATGCTGCTCGCCCATCAGCGCCTCGCCCGAAGCCTTGAGCAGGACGCGGCGGTATTGGGGCGTTGCCGTCATGGAGAACCTCGCGATTGCCTGGTGGTGCCGCCGGGTCCGCTCCGGCGATGCCGGCTTGCGATACACGAAGGGCGCCGCGATGTCACGCGACGCCCTTCGATTCCTTGGCCGCAACAGCCTTGAAGCGGTTGATGCCGCGTTACTTTTTCACCGTGGCGGCGACTTCCGCCGCGAAGTCGGAGGCTTCCTTCTCGATGCCTTCGCCGAGCGCGAAACGGATGAAGCCGGTGATCTTCGCCGGCGCGCCGATCTCCTTTTCGGCATCCTTCAGCGCCTGCCCGACGGTCGTGTCCGGGTTGATCACGAAAGCCTGCTTCAGGAGCACGACTTCCTCGTAGAACTTGCGCAGCCGCCCCTCGACCATCTTCTCGATGATGTTCTCGGGCTTGCCCGACTGGCGCGCCTGGTCGGCGAAGATCGCCTTCTCACGCTCGACCGCAGCCGGGTCCAATTCATCGACGTCGAGCGACAGCGGGTTGGTGGCGGCGACGTGCATGGCGACCTGGCGCGCAAACGCCTTGGCGACCGCGGCGTCGCCCGTCGTCTCGATAGCGACCAGCACGCCGAGCTTGCCGAGGTTGTCGGCAACGGCGTTGTGGACGTAGGTCGCGACCTCGCCGTGCTCGACGGCCAGGCGGGCCGAGCGGCGGAAGCTCAGATTCTCGCCGATCGTGCCGACGGCGTCCTTGATCGTGTCGGCGACCGATTTGTCGGAGTTCGGGTATTTCCCGTCGGAGGTTTTGGCGTGGTCCCCGCCATTGGCAAGCGCCGTCTTGGCGACGTTGCGCACAATCTCCTGAAAAGCCTCGTTGCGGGCGACGAAGTCGGTCTCGGAATTGACTTCCACGACAACGGCTTCGCGCAAGCCGGCATCAATGCCGATCAGACCTTCAGCGGCTGTGCGGCCGGACTTCTTGTCGGCCTTGGAAATGCCCTTCTTGCGCAGCCAGTCGACCGCTTCCTCCATGTTGCCGTTGGTCTCGGTCAGGGCCGCCTTGCAGTCCATCATGCCCGCGCCGGTCAGTTCGCGGAGTTCTTTGACCTGTGCTGCCGAAATGCTCATCGTCGCCTCTTTGTTTCTAAACACATCGGAGCACCATCGGCTTTCAATGGCGCCCCGCTGCGAAAATCATGCATCATCAATGGGGGAAGGCCGCTGCTCGAACGGCCTCCACGGTCGGGTCCGGATCAGGCTTCCGGCGTCTTTGCCGCTTCTTCGGCAGGCGCCTCGCCGGGTACGGGCTCGGCCGGGGCTTCCTCTTCGAGCGCCGGCTCGACCGGGGCTTCGGCGGCGGCGCCGACGTCGATGCCGAGCGCGCCCTGCTGGCGGGCGATGCCGTCGATGGCAGCCTTGGCGATGAGGTCGCAGTAGAGCTGGATGGCGCGCGCCGCGTCGTCATTGCCGGGGATCGGGAAATCGACCTTGTCCGGATCGCAGTTGGAATCGACGATGGCGACGACCGGAATGCCGAGGCGCTTGGCCTCAAGGATGGCGATCGCCTCCTTGTTGGTGTCGATCACGAACATCAAGTCGGGCGTCGAGCCCATGTCCTTGATGCCGCCGAGCGCCTTGTCGAGCTTCTCGCGCTCGCGGTCGAGGTTGAGGCGCTCCTTCTTGGTGAAACCCTGGCCTTCGCCGGCCAGAATCTCGTCGAGTTTGCGCAGGCGCGAGATCGAGTTGGAGATCGTCTTCCAGTTGGTCAGCATGCCGCCCAGCCAGCGGGAGTTGACGTAATACTGGGCCGAACGCTGTGCGGCGTCGGCAACGATGTCGGACGCCTGGCGCTTGGTGCCCACGAAGAGCACGCGACCGCCCTTGGCGACCGTGTCGGAAACCTGCTTCAGAGCCTGGTGCAGCAGCGGCACAGTCTGCGAGAGGTCGATGACGTGGATGTTGTTGCGGGCGCCGTAGATGTAGGGCGCCATCTTCGGGTTCCAGCGGTGGGTCTGGTGGCCGAAGTGAACACCAGCTTCCAAGAGCTGGCGCATGCTGAAATCTGGCAGAGCCATTCAAGAGTTCCTTTCCGGTTGGCCTCCACGGACGCAGATGCTTTTGGGGATAGTCTTTCCAAAAAGTCTCACAACTTTTCGGGGCCATCCCTTGGAACATCACCGGCGGTCGCCTCCGGATTTCTCCCGGTCGGAAACCAAGTCCGTGTGTGGAATGTGCGCGCATATAGACGCTGCCGTGCAGCAATGCAAGCCAGACAAGGTTTTGGGAGCTTCGGTGTCCAATCAGTACGCGCTGAACGGATTCGGATAGGTCCTCGAGCGTCCCTTGGCGGCGAGAGTCTCGTTGATCTTGTCCAGCGCCGCCTGCATGCGCCCGCGCAGCAGGACGAGCGCCTCCTCGACCGAACCCTCGAATTCATGCATCGCAACCGCCTTCGGCACGCGGATGATCGCTGTGCGCGGGCCGGCGGGACGCGGCACGTAGCGGTTCACGGTGTCTCGCGTCGTGCTCTTGCAATAGTCGTTGCGGATGCGCTTGATGTGCTTCGGCGAGTTCTTCCTGCGTCACCGTTTCGCCCGTGAAGGCATATGGGCCAAGGCACAGATTGAGCGCCAGCCGGTCGATGGCGGACTTGATCTGGGGTGCGGTCGGGTCGGTTCTAGCCTCGCGCAACTTGCGGCGGCGCGGATGAGCCGGTTGCTCGGCGCGGGCGAAACGAAGATGTCGAGCCGGCTCAAACGGTCACCCTGGTGCGGGCAGTCGCCGACCGCCCGGGCCTGTGCACCTTGCCGTTGCGCACCTTCACCCGCCGGAACACGGCGACGATCTCTTCGCGGCTGCACGCGACCGCGCCACTCTTCAAGGCCCGCGCGCGCTCCATGCCTGTAATGTCGTAGTGCGGCGCGGAGGTTCTGGGCGGCCCCTGATAGAGCAGGCGGTGAACACCGATCACAGCCGCGAAGCGGTGAAGCTCTTCCTCGCTGTCGGCCAGCATATGGCACCATTTGTGCCCCGCCCAGCGCCAGATCGGTTGATCCACGTAGACTGCCACGCAGCTGCCGATCCTACTTGTCGCAGGTCGATTTGGCGTCGGGCTCGAACACGGCTAGGTCCACGAGCCGACCACTGATGACGAAGTCGCCATAATCCATCTTGAGATCGCGCGTCAGGCCGTTCTCGTAGAGCTTGAAGCTGATGCGGTATTCCGGCGTATCCTCGCCGCCTTCTTCCGACGTCTCGTCGAAATAGGCGATGTCGACCGGCCAGAACTTTTCCGTGCTCAGCCCATCGAGCGCCTTCAATTCCGGATCGGCGTTGGTCGTGGTCGCCTGCTTGCCGACGACGACCGTCGTGGTCATTGCCTTGTCGGCATCCTCCGAACCGTCGAAGATGCTGGTCTCGTAAAAATTCTCGCCGGTCTTGGCCCGATGGATCAGGTCGACGAGGTGCTGCGTGGGAAACTGCGTCGGCTCGAGTTCGAAGCTCTTGGTCTCGGGCTTGTCGATCTGGATCCTGACGCCGTCGTCCTCGCGCGTGGCGTTGCCGCGCAACTCCTTTTCGAGATTCTGGTCGGTGTAGGACTTCGTCGCGAAGCTGAACGACTTGCCGTCGGCATCCTCGAAGGTCGTCGTCTGCTGGTCGGTGATCTGGGAAGCGTCGCGTGTGACGGCCTCGGTCACATAGCGGAAGCGCACGGTATAGCCTTCGCAGGCGGAGCCCCTGATCTCATAGACCATGCGGCCCGAAATGCCCGTTATGCCCGAACTGTCCGAGGAGTCGGAGAGCTTGAGGTCGTAGACGGCGCGATGCTGGGCAAGCGGCACGGCGGAGGCAAGTCCCGCACCCGAAGCAAGGGCGGGCGAGGCGAGAAGGGCGACAAAGGCAAGGCGCGATGCGCGCATGAGTGACTCCAGCCAGCGCGGCGTCCGCCGCTGTCAAGTTGCCCCACCTTAAAAAAAGTCGTGGCGGAAGGGAGGCAAAAATAGCAGTTTCGGCCGCCACGACGGTTCAATCACAGACATAGGGAAAGACCATGGGCGAAACAATCGAAAAGCGGCTGAGCGATCTTGGCGTCACCCTGCCGGCCGCGGCAGCACCCGCCGCGAACTACGTG
>JALYWP010000061.1 GCA_030852655.1 Pseudomonadota bacterium
AAGCTGGCGTAGCCGCGCGAATAGAACTTGAGGCGGTCGTAGAAGTCGTAGAACACCTCGTTCAGCGGCAGCCGGTAGACCAGCATGGCGCGGGCGCCGACGTATGTGAGGTCGATCTGCTCGCCGCGCTTCTCGGTGCAGAGCGCGAGCACGTTCCCGAGATGCTCGTCGGGCACCAGGATCGTCGCCTTGATCCAGGGCTCCTCGACATGGTCGATGCGGGTCGGGTCGGGGTAGTCGGCCGGGTTGTGGAGCTCGATCGAGCTGCCGTCGTTGAGGTGCACCCGGTAGACCACCGACGGGGCGGTGATGACGATGTCGAGGTCGAACTCGCGTTCCAGCCGCTCCTGGATGATCTCGAGGTGAAGCAGGCCGAGGAAGCCGCAGCGGAAGCCGAAACCCAAGGCAGCACTGGTCTCCATCTCGTAGGAAAAGCTGGCGTCGTTGAGGCGCAGCTTGCCCATGGCGGCGCGCAGATCCTCGAAATCGGCGGCGTCGACCGGGAACAGGCCGCAGAAGACGACGGGCTGCGCGGGCTTGAAGCCGGGCAGGGCTTCGGCTGTCGGGCGGCGGTCCTCGGTGATGGTGTCGCCGACGCGGGTGTCGGCCACTTCCTTGATCGAGGCGGTGATGAAGCCGAACTCGCCGGGACCGAGCTCGTCGGCCTGTATCATCTTGGGCGTGAAATAGCCGGTGCGCTCGACGGGATATTTCGCGCCGGTGCCCATCATGCGGATGGTCTGGCCCTTCTTCAGGACGCCGTCGATGACGCGCACCAGCACGATGACGCCGAGATAGGCGTCGTACCAGCTGTCGACCAGCATGGCCTTGAGGGGGGCGGTGCGGTCGCCTTCGCGCGGGGCGGGGAGCTGGCGGACGATGGCTTCGAGCACGTCCGGCACGCCGAGGCCGGTCTTGGCCGAGATCATGACGGCCTGGCTTGCGTCGATGCCGATCACCTCCTCGACCTGCTCGCGGATGCGCTCGGGCTCGGCGGCGGGCAGGTCGACCTTGTTGAGGACGACGACGATCTCGTGGTTGGCGTCGATGGCCTGGTAGACATTGGCGAGCGTCTGCGCCTCGACCCCCTGGGAGGCGTCGACGACGAGCAGCGAGCCCTCGCAGGCGCGCAAGGATCGCGACACCTCATAGGCGAAGTCGACATGGCCGGGCGTGTCGATGAGGTTGAGGATGTAGGTCTCCCCGTCCCCGGCCTTGTAGGCCAGGCGCACGGTCTGCGCCTTGATGGTGATGCCGCGCTCGCGCTCGATGTCCATATTGTCGAGCACCTGCTCCTTGCCCGCCATCTCGCGCGCGTCGAGCCCGCCGGTGAGCTGGATCAGCCGGTCGGCGAGCGTCGACTTGCCGTGGTCGATATGGGCAACGATGGAGAAGTTGCGGATGTGGGAAATGGGTGTGGTCATGGGCCGGCGCTTTAGCAGGCGGCCAATCCTTCCACAAGAAGGCGGCAAGGCTGCCGGCGGATTCGCGCGTCCGGCGAATCTGCGCTAAGCGGGGCCATCATTTGTGTGAACGGATTGCCCCGCATGACCAAGACCCTGATCGCGCCGTCGGTGCTGGCGTCGGATTTCTCAAAACTCGGCGAGGAGGTCGAGGCGATCGACAGAGCCGGCGCCGACTGGATCCATCTCGACGTGATGGACGGGCATTTCGTGCCCAACATCACCTTCGGCGCGCCGGTGATCAAGGCGATCAGGGGGCGCACGGAGAAGCCCTTCGACTGCCATCTGATGATCGCGCCGACGGATGCGTATCTCCAAGCCTTCGCCGATGCCGGCTGCGACAACATCACCGTGCATGCCGAGGCCGGTCCGCATCTCGACCGCTCGCTGCAGGCGATCCGCGCGCTCGGCAAGACGGCGGGCGTGGCGATCAACCCGTCGACGCCCGAAACCGCCATCGAATATGTGCTCGACCGGCTGAGCGTGATCCTGATCATGACGGTCAATCCCGGCTTCGGCGGGCAGGGCTTCATCCATGCGATGGTCGACAAGGTGAAGAGGGTGAAGGCGCTGGTCGGCGAGCGGCCGATCAGGATCGAGATCGATGGCGGCGTCAGCCCCGAGACGGCGCCGCTGGTGACGGCGGCCGGCGCCGACGTGCTGGTGGCGGGTGCGGCTGTGTTCAAGGGCGGCAGCGTCGAGGCTTACCGCGAGAACATCGAGGCGATCCGGCAGGCAGCGGACAGGGCGCGGCCGGCCTGAAGACATTCGAAGGAGAGACGCCATGGCCACGGTTCCACCGGTTTGCGATTTCGGCTGGAAGGCGCTCGACGCCGCGCTGCCCGGCGTCGACGGCAGGACGCACCGCCTGTTCGACCAGGCCGGGCCGAACGGGCTGGTCGTCGCCTTCATCTGCAACCACTGCCCCTATGTGAAGGCGGTGATCAAGCGCATCGTGCGCGACGCGGAGGAGCTGAAGACGCATGGCGTCGGCTTCGTCGCGGTCAGTTCCAACGATGCCGAGGCCTATCCGGCGGATTCGTTTCCGGAGATGAAGCTGTTCGCCGAGCGCCATGGCTTCGGCTTCCCCTATCTCCACGACGAGGACCAGAGCGTCGCACGCGCCTACGACGCGGCCTGCACGCCGGACTTCTTCGGCTTCAACGGCAGGCTGGAACTGCAATATCGCGGCCGGCTCGACGCCTCGCGCAGGGAGGCCGACCAGCCCGGCCTGCGCCGCGACCTCTTCGAGGCGATGAAGGAGGTGGCGCGCACCGGAGAAGGTCCGAAGGAGCAGGTGGCGTCGATCGGCTGCTCCATCAAGTGGAAGGGGTGAGGGTGCGGGCGGCCGTCCGGCAGCGCCGCCCTGACCGCGGCGATGTGCGCGCTCAGCGGCCCGCCCTTCCCGCCCGCATCGCTGCGAACCAGAACCCGCCGCAGAGCGTGAGCGATCCAGCGAAGATGACGGCGAGAACCGTCCCGTAGCCCCCGCTCGCCTGCCAGATGATCGCGGCTGGCAACGGCGCGACGGCCTGCATGATGTTCATGGGCGCGACAAGCGACCCATTCACCGCCCCGTAGGCTTCGCGCGAGACCATCTCGGGAACCGCAAGTCCGCGGACGATGGTGATCATGCCGTTGGCGGCGCCGTAGAATGCCGCGATGGGGGCGAGGACGGCCACCTCTGCCGGGGCATAGGCGAAGCCAATGACGGCGAGCGGGAAGACGATGACGATCGCCGATCCGAGCTTTCGCACGGGAGCCTCCGATGCAAATGCCCGGATGACGACGCGACCGGCGACCTGCGCGGGGCCGATGACAGCCAGAACCGTCACGACGCCGGCCAGATCGAGGCCGCGTTCAAGCAGCAGCGGATAGAAGTGGTAGGTCAGCGCCGAGAACGCCGCCGCATAGGATATCCAGGCCAGCATCAGGCCCCAATAGGCGGGTTTGCGCATGGCCGCCGCCACCGCCGCGCGCCCGGCAAGCGGAACTGCCTCGTCGGGGCGCAGCACGCGGACCGGAGCATCCTTGCCGGGGTCGATGACCAGGAAGTAGAGGCCGCCGCAGACGACGGCATTGACGACGGCCATGCCAAGCAGCGCGCCGCGCCAGCCTTGCGTGTCGATCAGGAACTGGATGATCGGGATGAAAACCGTGCTCGCAAAACCGCCCCAGAGCGTCAGGGTCGTTATGCCCTTGCGCGCGCCCAGCGGCCCTACCCGGCGGGTGATGACGGCAAAGGCCGGCTCGTAGAGTGTCGCGGCCTGCATGCAGCCGAGGACGGCGAGCACCGCATAGAAGGCGACGATGCTGGTCACCTGCGACCATGCGGCCAGGAGCAGTCCCGCGACCACCGAAGCCCCGGCCATCAGAAAGCGACCGTGGCCGCGGTCGATCGCGGCGCCGACCGGGTAGGCGGCAAGGCCTGCCAGCAGCATGCCGCAGGTGGCCGCCCCGTAGAGTTCGGTTTTCGACCAGCCGAGATCCGTTCGCATCGCCTCGGCGATCAGGGGGAAGCCGTAGAACAGGGTTCCCCATGAACATATCTGCGCCATCCCGAGGGCGCTGATGAACCAGCGTGTGTTCCGCGCATCAGGAGCCTGCGTCAAGCGGCGCTCCCGCAACAAGTTCCGGCGGCTGCGGGCGGCGCAGGAGGCGCGTGTTTGCGCTCCGCGCCGGCGAGCCCCGCCCGGACCGGGACTTTCCGATGCGACGTTGCCGGCGAGCCGCCCCCAGGCCTGCCTGCCTTGTCCCTATCCGGTCGTGACGTATGGTGGTTGTGTTGAATGGCAGTTCTCCCGACTCGCCTCGGAAGCTGCCAGTCCGGCGTCGGCCTGGCAACCGGTCAGGTAGAACATCACGGCCATGCTTATCATCGGGTCGCCGTCGCCGCCTCGACGACGACCGCCCATGGCACAGGCAGACGCCCGGATACTAACCGCCCAAGCCCTCGAACAGCACCGTCGAGAGATAGCGCTCCGCGAAGGAGGGGATGATGACGACCATGGTCTTGCCGGCGTTTTCGGGGCGGGCGCCGACGATGGCCGCGGCCTGGAGGGCTGCGCCCGAGGAGATGCCGACCGGCACGCCTTCGAGGCGGGCGACGAGGCGGGCATTGGCGATCGCGTCGTCGTTGGAGACGGTAACGACCTCGTCATAGACGGCGGTGTCGAGGATTTTCGGCGCGAAGCCGGCGCCGATGCCCTGTATCTTGTGCGGGCCGGGCTGTCCGCCCGACAGGACCGGGGAGCCCTCCGGCTCGACGGCGACGACATGCAGCGAGGGCTTGCGCTTCTTGATGACCTGGCCGACGCCGGTGATGGTGCCGCCGGTGCCTATGCCCGAGACGACGATGTCGACCTTGCCCTCGGTGTCGTTCCAGATCTCCTCCGCCGTGGTGCTGCGGTGGATTTCCGGGTTGGCCGGGTTCTCGAACTGCTGCGGGATGACGGCGTCCTTGATGGTCGCGGCAAGCTCGTCGGCCTTGGCGATGGCGCCCTTCATGCCTTTCGGCCCTTCGGTCAGCACCAGCTCGGCGCCGAGCAGCGCCAGCATCTTGCGGCGCTCGACCGACATGGTCTCGGGCATGGTGAGGATCAGCTTGTAGCCCTTGGCGGCGGCCGCGAAGGCGAGCGCGATGCCGGTGTTGCCCGAGGTCGGCTCGATCAGCGTGCTCTTGCCGGGGGTGATCTTGCCGGCCGCCTCGAGCGCCTCGATCATGGCGACGCCGATGCGGTCCTTCACGCTGGCGATCGGGTTGAAGAATTCGAGCTTGGCCAGGAGATCGGCGACGATGCCCTTCTCCCTGGCGAATTTGTCGAGGCGCACCAGCGGCGTGTCGCCGATCGTGTCGGTGATCGAGTTGTAGATGCGTCCGCGGCCGGGGGTAACGGGCTTGCTCATGGAAAACTCCTGTTCGGAGGCGAAGATAGTGCGCCGGACGGGGAAATCCGAGTGGGCCGCTTGTCTAAAAGCGGATTTTGGTGGAATCGAATTCCGGTGAATGGCGGTAATCGGGAACGATTTGGCGCAGGGACACGCCTGCAACAGTTTCCGGACCGCAGACGGGGTGCCCTTGCCGGTACGGCTTACTGCCGCGCGGCGATCGCCGCCGCGGCACCCGCCATGAAGGCAGCGGCCGTGCGGCTGAGCAGCTTCAGCGCGCGCGGCGTCCTCAGGAACCAGCGCGCCTTGGCGGCCAGCGCGAGGTAGGGCACCAGCACCACGAGCAGGATGACGACGGTGAGGGAAGCGAGCACGCCGTAGTCGGCCAGCGTGATCGTCTTCAGGTCGACTATGGTCGGCGTGATGGCGAGGTAGAAGACCATCGTCTTCGGGTTGCCGAGCGTCAGGGTGAGCCCGGCGAGGAAGCTGGAGAAGGCGCCGTCCCTGCCCTTGCGGGCCTCGACATTGGCGGCGGTGATGCCGGTCGTCCAGAAGGTCCAGGCGAGCCAGGCAAGCCAGGCAATGCCGGCCCATTTGATGGCGAGGAAGACCAGGCCGAAGCTCTGCGCGACGAGCGCGAGGCCGAGCACGACGGCCGTGAGGTAGGTGAGGTCGCCGAGGATGAGGCCGAGCGACATGAACAGCGACGAGCGGAAGCCGGAGCCGAGCGCGCGGGCCACGAGCGCGGTGACGCCCGGCCCGGGAATGGCCGCGGCCAGCGCGAGAGCGCCGCTATAGGCGATGAAGCCGGCGAGTGTCATGCGGTACGCAGTTCCGGATGATGAATGCCGTTCGATAGCAGGTTTTCGCCGTCGCCTCACGCGAATTCATTTCATCGTCGCATCAGGCGGAATGATGGAACAGGCGGCTACCGGTCCGCCGCGCCGGCGACCCTTTCGCCGATGAACCGCGCGATCCTGTCGGCCATGAATGCGTGGAACGGGTTCCAGCGCTGGCGCGTCATCGTCGTCGGTGGAATGGAAAGCGTGTTGTTCTCGCCGTGCAGCGCCAGCCGGCCGAGCCGGATGCCGGGGTTTTCGGAGCGGGGGTCGTCGCCATAGAGCGGATCGTCCGGCGAGAACGGCAGCGCGATGTGGGAAAGCGAATAGACATCGTCGGGCCATGAGACGCCGAGTGCTGTCGTGATGGCATTGGCTTGGCCGGCGGCGCGCTCGCGCAGCACGGCCTCGAAGCTCGCGGCATCGCGGTTGGTGACGACGCCGACGGAATAGGGCTTGGCGGGACCGGACAGCAGGCTTTCGGGGTCGATCGACCTGGCGATCAGCCCTTGCGCCTCGTAGAAGCGGTTGACGTCGAAGACGACGAGTTCGTGGTCGTCCCCAAAGGGCGGATTAGACGGCAGCCTCTCGAAGAGCCCGGTGACGACGGCGTTGGCGAGCACCGTGGCGTCGGCGGCGGACTGGAAGGCAAGCATGGGGGCGACCTCGCCCAGCCTGCCGTCGCGGGCAAGGCGGTCGAGGCGCACGCGCACCTTCTCCGTCATCCGCCACGCCTGTTCGCCGGCGTTGACCGCGAAGGAATTGTACTTGAACGGGTCGAATTCCGGCAGCACCGTGTTCCAGGCGAGCTTGTCTAGGCCGAGCAGGTCGCCGACCCTGGCCTGCCAGCTCGCATAGGCGGCGGCGCGCGATACGGCGATTTCCGGCGACATCAGCACAAGGCCTGCCGGCGCCGGCAGGCTCGCATCCTCGATCGCCTCGAGATCGTAGTGGAGGGCGAGTGCGGCGCCGTTGGAATAGCCGACGATGAAGACGGGACGGTCTCCCATGGTCGACTTCATGTGATGCATGGCAAGCTGGACGGCGGCGGTCATGTCCTCGGCGACGGTGTATTTCAGCGCGCTGGGCGCGGTGCCGTGACCGGGGATGCGCAGGCCGAGCACATGGGCGCCGGCGTCGCGCATCGTCAGGCCGAAGCCGCGCAGGCTGTAGGGACTGTCGGAATAGCCGTGCAGCAGGAGCACGCCGAATCCGGCTTCCGGATTGGCGTATTCGAAGGTGCGGTTCCAGTTGGGCGTCCAGATGCCGGGATCGGACCTGCTGCCGGCGCTGTAGCGGTTGAAGGCTGAACGTTCCGGCGGGGTGATCTCGTCATAGACCTCGTCCTTCAGCTCGGCGAAGAGCGCGTCCTCGAGTTCCAGATATTCGCTGAAGGTTTCGAGGCCGGAGCGAGCGGTGAACTCGCCGTCGAGGTCGGCCTTGTGCCAGATCGAAAGGTCGGGCTTGGAATTGACGTAGAGGATCGCCGCGCCGGCCAGCGCGACGAGCGCGCCGGAGGCGAAGATGACGATGACGTAGGAGGAGAGCAGCAGATAGCGCCAGAGGCGGCGTTTCGCGATTTCGACCTCGGGGGCATCGTCTCCATTGGCGTCTGCCATGGCGCGGTCAGCCGGATCGGGAGGGGAAGCCGCGGCGGGTACGACCGGGCGCTGCCATCAAGCCTGGCTTTCGGGGAACCGCTCGGAGAGCTGCTTTTCCAGCGCCACCAGATCGTCGGGCAGCGGCATGCCCATGGCGCGCAGCTCGTTGAACTTTTCGCGCAGTTGCTCGAGCACCTCGTGCTCGTCCTCCGGCTGGTTGACCATCTCCTCGAAGAGGAGGCCGATTTGGGCCTTCAGTTGTTCCAGCGCCATGACTTTCCTCCACCACAACGACGACTCTATCCCGGCGCGCGTCGCGCGCCAAGCATGCCGGCCAGCGTCTCAGTTTGAATTCGGCCAAAGCAGCCAGCCGAACAAAAGCACAGAGGCGATCCAGATCGCCACGATGAAGGCCAGACCGGCGCGGCTTGCCGGCTTCGCGCGTCGAGCGGCTTGCGCGCGGAATTCCGCCATGAGCGCCGCCGGCACCAGCTTGACTGCAAGCAGTATGCCGAGCGGCACGATGACCAGATCGTCCAAATAGCCGAGAACCGGAATGAAGTCCGGGATCAGATCAATGGGGCTGAGCGCATAGGCGGCGACGATACCGGCCACGGCCTTGGCGTACCAGGGAACGCGCGGATCGCGCGCCGCCAGCCACAGGGCCAGGACGTCACGCTTGATCGCCCGCGCCCATTGCTTTGCTCTGTCGATCAGCCTGGTGCTCGCTTCTTGCAGGCCGCGCGCAGGGTTGACTCAGTCATCATCGGATCGTGCTTTCGCCGGCGATCGCGGCGGCATGTCTATCTCAGCATGCGCGAGACGATCTGCGCGGTGTAGTCGACCATCGGCACGATGCGGGCGTAGTTGAGGCGGGTCGGGCCGATGACGCCGAGCGCGCCGATGACGCGGGCGTCCTTGTCGCGATAGGGCGCCACGACCAGCGAGGAGCCCGACAGCGAGAACAGCTTGTTCTCCGAGCCGATGAAGATGCGCACGCCGGAGCCTTCCTCGGCGAGGCCGAGAAGCTGGATCAGGCCGTCCTGCGTCTCGAGGTCCTCGAACAGATGCTTGAGCAGTTCGATATCGGCCTGGGCGGTGACGTTTTCGAGAAGGTTGGCGCGGCCGCGCACGATGAGCCGCGACGGCAGGCCGCTTTCGCTGCCGGCCCATACCGCGAGGCCTTTCTCCACCAGTTCCTGCGACAGGCTGTCGAGCGCGGCTCTCGTCTCCGCCTGGATGCGGCCGATCTCGGTCTTGGCCTCGGCCAGCGTGCGGCCGCGTATGTGGGCGCTGAGGAAATTCGAGGCTTCGTGCAGCTGCGAGGCGGTGACGCCGGCCGGCAGCTCGATGACGCGGTTCTCGACGTCGCCATTCTGCGAGACGAGCACGACCAGCGCGCGCGTCGGCTCGAGCTGGATGAACTCGATGTGCTTCAGCGCGACCTCGTTGTTGGCGGCGAGCACCAGGCCGGCGCCGCGCGACATGCCCGACAGCAGCTGGCTCGCCTCGGTCAGCATCTGCTCCAGCGTGGCGCCGTTGCCGGAAGCCCGCACCTGTGCGTCGATGACACGGCGCTCTTCCTCGGAGAGGTCGCCAAGCTCCATGAAGGCGTCGACGAAGAAGCGCAGCCCCTTCTGGGTCGGCAGGCGGCCTGCCGAGACGTGCGGTGCGTAGATGAGGCCGAGCTGCTCGAGATCGCTCATCACGTTGCGCACGGTGGCAGGCGACAGCGAGGAGGGCAGCATGCGCGACAGGTTGCGCGAGCCGACCGGCTCGCCATCGCGCAAATAGGTGTCGACGATGCGCCGGAAGATGTCGCGCGAGCGCATGTCGAGCAATTGCAGGCTGGGGTCGAGCACGGCTTTCGTCATGGTTTGCCTCTGGCAGAAGATATAGACATACCGCGAAGGAACGCAAAGGCCTGGATAGGCATGTCGCCGGTGCACGGTGGAAAGGCGGGGTTTTCCTTTGCGCTGCCACAAAGCCGGGGCTACAAGCCGCCAACACGGAATTTCCAGCCAAGAAAGAGCTTAAATGCGTCCATCCAAGCGCCAGTTCGACGAAATGCGGGCCATTTCCTTCGAGCGCAACGTGTCGAAACATGCCGAAGGCTCCTGCCTGGTCAAGTTCGGCGACACGCATGTGCTGTGCACGGCGAGCCTCGAAGAGAAGGTGCCTGGCTGGATGCGCAATTCCGGAAAGGGCTGGGTGACGGCCGAATACGGCATGCTGCCGCGCTCGACCGGCGAGCGCATGCGCCGCGAAGCGTCGGCCGGCAGGCAGGGCGGCCGCACGCTGGAAATCCAGCGGCTGATCGGGCGATCCTTGCGGGCCGTGGTCGATCTCGGGGCGCTCGGCGAGCAGCAGATCACCGTCGACTGCGACGTGATCCAAGCCGATGGCGGCACGCGCACGGCCTCGATCACCGGCGGCTGGGTGGCGCTCCACGACTGCCTGCGCTGGATGGAGGCGCGCCAGATGGTGAGCGTGCAGAAGGTGCTGCGCGACCATGTGGCGGCGATCTCCTGCGGCATCCATGACGGGCAGGCGGTGCTCGATCTCGATTATGTCGAGGATTCGGCCGCGGGCACCGACGCCAATTTCGTCATGACCGGCAAGGGCGGGATCGTCGAGATACAGGGTACGGCGGAAGGCATCCCCTTCAGCGAAGACGAGTTCGCGACGCTGATGGGCTTGGCCAAGAAGGGTATTTCGCGGCTGGTCGACCTGCAGCAGATGGCGGTGGCATAGCTTGGCGCTCGTACCGCCCCCTCCACCATGCTTCGCATGGTGCTCCTCCCCCGTAAACCAGGGAGGATCAGGGCCGGCGCTTCCGGTTCCTTCCCTGCGAAGCGGGGGAGGGGGACCGCCGAAGGCCGTGGAGGGAGCGGCCGCGAAGGACATGCCGCAATGAAACCGTCCGCCATCCTCGAATCCGCGCTCTATGTGACCGACCTCGATGCGGCGGAGGCATTCTACCGCGACGTGATCGGGCTCGAGCGGATCGCCAGGGCTGAAGGCAGGCATGTCTTCTTCCGCTGCGGGGAAGGCGTGCTGCTGCTGTTCAACGCCGAGGCGACGAGACATGCGCCACCGCCGCAGGCAAAACTGCCGGTGCCGCCACATGGTATGGTGGGCCAAGGGCATCTTTGCTTTGCCGCGACGGCGCAAGAGATCGATGGATGGAAGACGGCGCTGGAACGGCGCGGCATCGAGGTGGAGGCCGATTTCGGATGGCCGTCCGGCGGCCGCTCGATCTATTTTCGCGACCCGTCCGGCAATTCGATCGAGTTCGCCGAGCCGAGGATCTGGGGATTGTGATGCAGTTGGCCAAGGGAACCAGGATCGTCGTCGCCAGCCACAATGACGGCAAGCTCAAGGAGTTCGCCGATCTGATGGCCCCGTTCGGCCTCGAGGCGAAATCGGCGAGGGAATATGGGCTGCCGGAGCCCGACGAGACCGGCACAACCTTCGAGGAGAACGCCTATATCAAGGCCCATGCAGCGGCGAAGGCGACCGGCCTGCCGGCGCTCAGTGACGATTCCGGGCTGATGATCGATGCGCTGGGTGGCCAGCCGGGGGTCTATACGGCGAACTGGGCCGAGACGCCCGATGGCACGCGCGACTTCGGCGTCGCCATGCAGCGCGCCGAAGTGGCGATGCAGGAGGTCGGTGCGGTGGAGCCCGAGCAGCGCAAGGGCCGTTTCGTGGCGGTGATCTGCCTGGCATGGCCGGATGGCGAAGCGGAGTATTTCCGGGGCGAGGCCGAGGGCACGCTGGTCTGGCCGCCGCGGGGCAATTCGGGCTTTGGCTACGACCCGGTCTTCCTGCCCGATGGCGAGACGCGCACTTTCGGCGAGATGACGGCCATGGAGAAGCACGGCTGGAAGCCGGGACAGGAGACGGCGCTGTCGCATCGCGCCAGGGCGTTCCAGAAATTCGCGCGCGCGAAGCTGGGGTCGGCGTGAGTTTGCCGATGCGCAAGGGAAGCACCCCTAACTGGCAACACGGGCGGCCGAGATGATCTCCGACCGCTCGCCCGGCTTCGGCGTCTATGTGCACTGGCCGTTCTGCGCGGCGAAGTGCCCCTATTGCGACTTCAACAGCCATGTCAGGCACCGGCCCGTCGACCAGGAGCACTTCGCTGCCGCCTTCGCCGCGGAGCTGGCGACAATGCGCGCGCGAACCGGGCCTCGCGAGGTGACGAGCATATTCCTCGGCGGCGGAACGCCCTCGCTGATGAAGCCCGAGACCGTGGGCGCCGTGCTCGACGCGGTGGCCAGGAACTGGACGGTTCCCGACGGCATCGAGGTGACGCTGGAGGCCAACCCCTCCTCGGTCGAGGCCGAGCGGTTCCGCGGCTATCGCGCTGCCGGCGTCAACCGGGTGTCGCTCGGTGTGCAGGCGCTGGACGACCGGGACCTGCGCTTCCTCGGTCGGCTGCACAATGTGGAGGAAGCGCTTGTCGCGATCGAGCTGGCGCGAAAGACCTTTCCGCGGCTATCCTTCGACCTGATCTATGCGCGGCCGGGGCAGACGCTCGATGCCTGGCAGGCGGAGCTTCAGGAGGCGATCGGCTACGCCGCCGACCATCTATCGCTCTACCAGCTGACGATCGAGGAAGGCACGCCGTTCCATGCGCTGCATGCGGCCAAGAAGTTCGAGGTGCCGGACAACGACCTCGCGGCCGACCTCTACGCGCTGACGCAGAGCGTGACGGCCTCGCGCGGGCTGCCGGCCTACGAGATTTCAAACCATGCGCGGCCGGGAGCGGAAAGCCGCCACAACCTGACCTACTGGCGCTACGGCGAATATGTCGGCGTCGGACCGGGCGCACATGGCCGCTTCGTCGAGAACGGAAGACGCGTGGTGACGGTGGCCGAAAGGATGCCGGAGACCTGGGCCAACCTCGTCGAGGCGCGCGGCCACGGCATCACCGGCGGCGAGTTGCTGACGCGCTCGCAAGAAGCAGACGAGTTCCTGCTGATGGGGCTGCGGCTGGTGGAAGGGATCGATCTTGCCCGCTACGAGGCGCTGTCGGGCAAGGAATTTTCGCCGGACCGGCTGTCGGTGCTGCAGGATGAAGGGCTGGTCGCGCCGGTCGGCAATTCCCGGCTGCGCGTCACACCGACAGGCATGATCGTGCTCGACGCGGTCGTGGCCGATCTCGCGCGCTGAGGCTTCGTTGCGGCGGTCTCGAGCCGCGCAACGCAGATGTCGAAGCGATTGGGCAAGACTGCGGGGCCGCTCAGTGGGCGACGGGCAGGCGATCGCGGCGCACTTCGGCGGCGGGCGGCGGTGCCTCGTCCGGGAGCACGATCTCGCTCTCCCGCTGCGGCCTTTTCTTCGCCGGCGCGCTGGGCCTGGCCGGACGCCGGGTCGCTTCATCACGGCCGGCATAATAGGGATCGAACGTATCCTGGATGATCAGATTGTTCATGACGGTCCTCCCGGGACTTCTGCGCCCGCTTATCGCCCGACTAACCCGCCAGGACCGGTTTCGTTCCCGACTATGGCGAAGCGATGGCGGCCGGCTTTGCAAGCGGCAGTGAGCGTGGCATTGATCGTCGGGAACGGAGCGAACCAGGTGGCAGAAGCGCCAAGGACCTATGTCGTCGGGCAGGCCGAGATCGCGGCGCGGCCGCTGGAACCAGCGCTCTATCTGGTGGCGACTCCGATCGGGAACCTGGGCGACATCACGCTACGCGCGCTGGAGACGCTGACCGGGGCGGACCTGCTCGCCTGCGAGGATACGCGGGTGACGCGCGTGCTGCTCGACCGCTACGGCATCAGGCAGCGGCCGGTCGCCTATCACGAGCACAATGCCGGCGAGGCCGGACCGAAGCTGATCGCTGCGCTGGCCGAGGGGAAAAGCGTGGCGCTGGTCTCGGACGCAGGCACGCCGCTGGTTTCCGATCCGGGGTTTCGGCTGGTCGAGCAAGCGCTGGCTGCGGGGATCAAAGTGGTGCCGATACCCGGTCCGTCGGCGGTGCTGGCGGCGCTGACGGCGTCCGGCCTGCCGTCGGATGCGTTCTTGTTTGCCGGCTTCCTTCCGGTGAAGGACGGTCAGAAGAGGACGCGGCTGGGAGAACTCGCCGCCGTGCCGGCGACGCTGGTCTTCTTCGAATCGCCGCGACGCGTGGCGGAGACGCTTGACGTCATGGCCGAAGTGCTCGGCGACCGGCGCGCGGCGATCGGGCGCGAGCTGACGAAGACCTTCGAGGAAATGCGGACCGGCACGCTCGGCGAACTGGCGGCGCACTACGCGGAGGCGTCGACGCCGAAGGGCGAAATCGTCATCTGCGTCGGTCCGCCGCCGGAGAAGGCCGAGAGCGCCGAAGACGTCGACCGGCTGCTTGCGTCGCTGGCGGCCGAGATGCCGGCGTCCAAGGCAGCGGCGGAAGCGGCTAGGATGACCGGCCAAACCAAGCAGGCGCTCTACCGGCGGCTTCTGGAGCTGAAGGATGGCTGAGAGGGGCGCCGGGCGGGGACCGAATACCGATGCGGCGCTGAAACTGCGCCGCAAGGCCTATCGGCGCGGCCATTCGAGCGAATGGCTTGCGGCGGCAGCACTCATGCTGAAGGGGTTTCGCATCGTCGCGCGGCGCTACAGGACGAAGCTCGGCGAGATCGACCTGATCGCGAGG
>JALYWP010000067.1 GCA_030852655.1 Pseudomonadota bacterium
GAACGGACCCGTGCGGCGCTTGGAGAAGTCATGGAGAACGCGCGCGACGAGTTCCTTACCCGTGCCGGACTCGCCGGTGATCATCACCGTGAGGTCGGTCTGCGTAAGCCGCGCAATGACGCGGTAGATCTCCTGCATGGCCGCTGAACGACCGATAAGCGGCAACTCCTCATTGTCGCCATCGTTACTGCGCTCGCGCTTGCGACCAGGCTCCGAGAGAGCGCGACCGACCACGCCGACAAGCTCCGAGAGATCGAATGGCTTCGGCAGGTATTCGTAGGCGCCCTTCTCCGCCGCCGTGATCGCCGTCATCAGCGTGTTCTGCGCGCTCATGACGATGACCGGCAGCTCGGGCCGCGCCTTTTTGATGCGCGGGATCAGATCGAATGCGTTCTCGTCCGGCATGATCACGTCGGTGATGACGACGTCGCCCTCGCCTTGCGAGACCCAGCGCCACAGCGTGGCGGCGTTGGAGGTGACCCGCACCTCGTGGCCGACGCGGGAAAGCGCCTGGTTGAGCACGGTGCGGATCGCCGCATCGTCGTCGGCCACCAGGATATTGCCTTGAACGGTCACGTGCTGTCTCCCTCGACCTCGCCGTCAGGGGCGGCCGAAACATCCTTCCAGGCCGGCATCAGCACGCGGAACGTCGCGCCGCGCGGCGCAGAATCACACTCGATAATGCCGCCATGGTCTCCGACGATTTTTGCGACCAGGGCGAGCCCCAGCCCGGAACCATTCGGCTTGGTGGTGATGAATGGGTCGAAGAGGATGGGCAGGATGTCTTCCGACACGCCCGGCCCGTTGTCGCGCACGCAGAATTCGAGCGGCAGCGAAACGCGGTCCTGAGTGCCCGGAAAGGAGACGCGGATGCCCGGTCGGAACGCGGTCGACAGCGTAATCTCTCCCCCGGGCTCATTGCCGACCGCCTCGGCCGCGTTCTTCACCAGATTGAGGAAGACCTGGATCAGCTGGTCGCGGTTCGCATACACCGGCGGCAGCGATGGATCGTACTCCTCCACGATCCTGATCTGGTTCGCAAACCCGTTCCTGGCGATCGCCTTCACATGATCGAGCACGACATGGATGTTGACCGGATAGCGGTCTATCGGCCGTTCATCGGAGAATATCTCCATGCGGTCGACCAGCGAGACGATGCGGTCGGTCTCGTCGGTGATGAGACGTGTCAGCGCCCTGTCCTCGTCCGAAACGGCAGTTTCCAAGAGTTGTGCTGCGCCACGGATCCCCGAAAGCGGATTCTTGATCTCATGCGCCAACATCGCCGCCAGCCCGGTGACCGAACGGGCGGCGCTGCGATGGGTCATCTGGCGGTCGATCTTGTCGGCCATCGACCTCTCCTGGAACATCGCGACGACCGAGCCCGGAAGCTCCGGCACCGGGGCGACGTAGAGGTCGACGATTTTCTCGATGCCGATGCGCGGCGACGACACATCGACGCGGTATTCGTTGACGGGGGAATTTCGCGCGCGCACCTGATCGACCAGCGCCAGGATCGGACTTCCGAAGGGCATGAAATGCGACAGCGTCTTGCGGGAAAGGCCAGCGGCGCTGGAGCGGAAAAAATCCTCGGCATCGGCATTGGCGAAGGTGATGTTGCCCTCTGGCCCAATCATGATGACGGGTCGCCGGATCGTGTTGAGGACGATCTGGGCAGCATCGGTTTCGGCGGGCGCGGTCGCCAGGGTCATGCCGCCGTCCCGACCGGTTCGAACTCCGCCGAGCGGGCGAACGCAACGCGCAGCGCGCGGACAACCTCGGCCGGGTCGAGCGAGGTCATGATCGTGCTGCGCATCACAGGCGACAGGCCCCGAACGTGGCGGTCCAGATACCAGCCGAGATGCTTTCGCGCCTGTCGCAGCCCGCTTTCGACGCCGTAGAGGGCAAGCATGTCTTCGTAATGGGCCACGACGTAATCCGCCAGCGCCGCGCCGTTGGCAGGAGGATTGCTGGAAGCGCTGCCGCGAGCGGCCTCCGCAATCTGTCCCACGGTCCAGGGCGCGCCGTAGCTTGCGCGACCGATCATGACGGCATCGGCACCGGAATGTTCGAGGATTGCCGCCGCGTCGGCAGGCGAGCCCACGTCGCCATTCGCGACGACGGGGATCGAGACAGCCGCCTTGACGCGCGCGATGGCCCGCCAATCCGCCTTCCCCTTGTAGAACTGGCAGCGGGTGCGGCCATGGATGGTGACCATCCGGACGCCCGCCTGCTCGGCGCGACGCGCCAGGACAGGAGCGTTGAGGGCGCTCTCGTCCCAGCCGAGTCTCATCTTGACCGTCACCGGCACCTTCACGGCGCCTATGACGGCGTCGATCAATGTCAGCGCTTGGTCGAGGTCGCGCATCAGTGCCGAACCCGAATAGCCGCCGGTCACCTTCTTGGCCGGGCATCCCATGTTGATGTCGACGATGTCGGCGCCTTCGGCCTCCGCGATCGTTGCTGCCTCGGCCATGTGGTGCGCTTCGCGGCCGGCAAGCTGGACCATGTGGACCGGCAGGCCGGAATGGCGTACGCGCCGGCCGGTGTTGGCGCGGCCCCTGGCGAGTTCGCCGGAAGCGATCATCTCCGACACGACGAGTCCCGCGCCATGGGCGTAGGCTCGGCGCCGAAAAGCCTCGTCGGTGACGCCCGACATCGGCGCGAGAAACACGCGATTGCGTATCGCCACGCGACCCAGGTGCAATGCGTCGGCGAGTTTCCCGAGATCGCTCATGCATAAAAACCAAGCACATTAAATCTATGCCTATCGAATAGACAGGTTCTTGCCGCCGCGCAACCGGCAAGTACTGGAAATCGTATCGCGCACGGAAATCTTCTGGTCTTCGGAGAGCGGCGCGACTATGCGTCTCGGCCATGCAGGATGGTTCCCAGACACAAGCCGGGAAGACGGCCGTCGTTATCGTCGCCGCCGGACGCGGCGAGCGGGCCGGAAAAGCTGACGGCCCCAAGCAATATCGCACGATCGGCGGCCACCCGGTGGTGTCGCACACGATCCAGGCTTTCCTCAGCCACCCGCGGATCGGGCGCATCGTCGTAGCCATCCATCCTGACGACGACGAGCTTTTCCGGTCCTGCACCGCAGGTTTCGACGACGAAAGGCTGGAAGCCATCCATGGCGGCGCGACAAGACAGGAATCGACCCGCCTGGCACTGCTTGCGCTGCGCGACGATGCGCCGAGCATAGTGCTGATCCACGACGCCGTGCGGCCATTCGTCGATGCCGGCCTGATCGACCGCACGATAGCGGCTATCGACGATCGACAAGGCGCGCTGCCGGCAATGCAGGTGGCCGATACGCTCAAGCGCACGAACAGCGAGGGCAATGTCAGCGAGACCGTACCGCGGGCAGGGCTGCATGCAGCGCAGACGCCGCAGGGATTTCCCTATTGGCCGATCCTGGCGGCGCATGAGAAGGCCTTCCATCTCGGCAAGCAGGATTTCACCGACGACGCCTCAGTCGCCGAATGGGCCAATATCCCGGTGCGCATCGTCACCGGCTCACCCGACAATGTGAAGCTCACCTGGGCGCGCGACATGGTCGTGGCCGATCAGCGGCTTGGCGGCGGCAGGCACGCTTTCCCCGATGTCCGCACCGGCAACGGCTACGATGTGCACGCCTTCGAGTCGGGCGACCACGTCACGCTCTGCGGCCTGGACATTCCGTACGACCGGAAGCTGTCAGGCCATTCCGACGCCGATGTAGGCCTGCATGCGCTGACCGACGCGCTGCTGGCGACCTGCGGCGCCGGCGACATCGGCACGCATTTTCCGCCATCCGATCCACAATGGAAGGGTGCCGCCTCGCATATCTTCGTGGAACACGCGGCGGCGATCGTGCGTTCGTGTGGCGGCCGTATCGCCAATGTCGACATCACGCTGATCTGCGAGGCGCCGCGCATCGGTCCGCACCGCCAGGCGATGGTAGAGGGGCTTGCCTCAATGCTGAACATTTCCGCCGATCGCATCTCGGTCAAGGCAACCACGAACGAACGCCTGGGTTTCGTCGGCAGAGGGGAAGGGATCGCAGCCATCGCCACGGCCAGCGTGGTTTTTCCGGGAGAGGTTTCTGCATGAACGATTGGGGTGAACTGGCAGACAGGTTCCTGAAGGCCTGCTCTCGCCACGAGATACTGGTGGCGACGGCCGAATCCTGCACCGGTGGCATGATCGTCTCGCTGCTCACCGACATTCCGGGATCCTCGTCCATGGTCGACAGGGGGTTCGTGACCTACTCCAACGAAGCCAAGATTGACATGCTGGGGGTGTCCGGCGGCACGCTGGAGGAGCATGGTGCGGTATCCAGCCAGATCGCATATGAGATGGCCGAGGGCGCGCTGAAGCGCTCGCGCGCCGGCATCACGCTCGCCGTGACCGGCATCGCCGGACCCGACGGCGGCTCGGCCGACAAGCCGGTCGGGCTGGTCTGGTTCGGGATGGCCCTTTCCTCGAGGCCGGTGGTCACCGAAAAGATGATCTTCGAGAACCGCGGACGCGACTTCATCCGCCGGCAGACGGTCAGGCACGCCCTGAATATGGGACTGAAGGCGCTCGACTGATCAGCCGGTTTCCGCCGAAGCGCCGTAGACGGCATCCGCACGCTTCTCGAAGGCATTCGTGAACATGCGGAAGGCGCGATCGAACATGGCGCCCATCATCGCGCCGAGGATGCGGCTCTTGAACTCGTAGTCGATGAAGAAATGGATGTCCGAGCCGCCGTCCGGGGCCGCATCGAAACGCCAGATGTTGGAGAGGTAGCGGAAGGGGCCGTCGAGATATTTGACGTCGATCGCGTTCTCGTCAGGCTTGAGATGGACCTGGCTGGTGAACGTCTCGCGTATGGCCTTGTAGCCGACAGTCATGTCGGCAACGAGCACGGTGCGGCCGTCGCGCTCCTTGCGCGAGCGCACCGTCAACGCCTCGCAAAGCGGCAGGAACTCCGGGTATTTTTCGACGTCCGCGACCAGCGCGAACATCTCATGCGGCGGATGATTGACGTGCTTGATCGTCTCGAACTGCGGCATCGGTTCCGGTTACGCCGACTTCGCCAGCAGCGCCTCGCGCGCCGCACGCAGCCGCGCAAAATCCTCGCCGGCGTGATGCGATGAACGCGTCAGCGGGCTCGATGCGACCAGCAGGAACCCCTTGGTCCTGCCGATCGTCTCGAAGGACTTGAACTCTTCCGGCGTCACGAAGCGCTTGACCGGATGGTGCTTCTTCGACGGCTGCAGATACTGGCCGATGGTCATGAAGTCGACATTGGCCGAGCGAAGGTCGTCCATGAGCTGCAATATCTCGTGCCGCTCCTCGCCAAGCCCGACCATGATCCCCGACTTGGTGAAGATCGACGGATCGAGTTCCTTCACCCGCTGCAGCAGTCGTATCGAGTGGAAATAGCGCGCCCCGGGCCTGACCGTCAGGTAGTTCGACGGCACGGTCTCGAGATTGTGGTTGAAGACGTCCGGCTTCGCCGCGACCACGATCTCCAGCGCACCGTCCTTGCGCAAAAAGTCCGGCGTCAGGATTTCGATCGTCGTGTCGGGTGTCAGGGCGCGGATTGCCCGGATCACCTGGGCGAAATGCTCTGCACCGCCGTCGTCGAGATCGTCGCGGTCGACCGAGGTGACGACGACATGGGTCAGCCCCATCTGCTTCACCGCGTCGGCGATGCGTGCCGGTTCGCCCGGGTCGAGCGCGGTCGGAATGCCCGTCGCAACGTTGCAGAACGCGCAGGCGCGCGTGCATATTTCGCCCATGATCATGAAGGTGGCGTGCTTCTTGTCCCAGCACTCGCAGATGTTGGGGCAACCCGCCTCCTCGCAGACCGTGACGAGCTTGTTCGTCTTCACGATCTCGCGCGTATCGGCATACCCCCTGGAGGTCGGCGCCTTGACGCGAATCCAGTCAGGCTTGCGCAACACCTCCTGGTCGGGCCGGTGGGCCTTTTCGGGATGCCTGACGCGCGGCGCGTCTGCAATGCGATCGAGGACTGTGACCATGATGTATCAGTTTACTCCGCTGGCCTTGGCGCGGCCGAAAATCCAGAGAAGCAGCAGCGCACCGGCGACGGCAACGACCAGATTGCCGAGGAAGCCCTGGTAGTTCAGGCCCAGAACCCCCGCCAGTGTACCGCCGACGAAGGAGCCGGCGATGCCGACGAGAATATTGGTGAACAGGCCGTGCTCGCGGTTCATCGCCTTCTCGGCGACATAGCCGGCGATGAAGCCGATGACCAGCATGCCGAAGAAGCCGACGCCCGGCATTCCCATGATTCCGACACTCTGCTCCATCTGCCTGAGTCTCCTCTACGAGATCACCCGCGTACCGTCATATAGGCCGGAACGCGGCGCGCATACAGACAGCGTGCCGCACGGGCGCTATGCATTGAGTACACGGCCATAGGCGTCGAGCACGCTTTCCTTCATGGTTTCCGAGAGAGTCGGGTGCGGGAAGATCGTGTGCATGAGTTCTTCCTCGGTCGTTTCGAGGTTCATGGCGACCACGAAGCCCTGGATGAGCTCGGTGACTTCGGCGCCGACCATGTGTGCGCCGAGAAGCTGGCCGGTCTTCTTGTCGAAGATGGTCTTGACCATGCCCTGGTCCTCGCCGAGCGCGATCGCCTTGCCGTTGGCCACGAAGGGGAAGCGGCCGACGCGGATGTCCTTGCCCTCAGCCTTGGCCTTGGCTTCGGTCAGGCCGACCGACGCCACCTGCGGGCTGCAATAGGTGCAACCCGGAATCTTGAGTTTGTCCATCGGGTGGACGTTCGGCAGGCCGGCGATCTTCTCCACGCAGATGACCGCCTCGTGCTCGGCCTTGTGCGCCAACATGGGGGGGCCGGCGACGTCGCCGATGGCGTAGACGCCCGGCACGTTGGTCTTGCCGTAGCCGTCGATGACGATCGTGCCGCGATCGGTCTTCACGCCGAGCGCTTCCAGTCCGAGATTCTCTATGTTGCCCTGTACGCCGACGGCCGAGATCATCCGGTCGGCGGTGACCTTCTCGACCTTGCCGTCCTTCGTCTCGACATGCGCGGTAATGGAATCCTTGCCCTTTTCGACCTTCGTCACCTTGGCTTCGAGCAGTATCTTCATGCCCTGCCTGTCGAACTGCTTCTTGGCAAAGGTCGCGATCTCGGCATCCTCGACCGGCATCACCTGCGGCATGATCTCGACCACGGTCACGTCGACGCCCATGGTGCGGTAGAAGGAGGCGAACTCGATGCCGATCGCGCCCGAGCCCATGACCAGCAGCGACTTCGGCATTTCCTTCGGCACCATCGCTTCGAAATAGGTCCAGATCAGCTTGCCGTCGGGCTCGATGCCGGGCAGCGCACGCGGCCGGGCGCCGGTAGCTATGATGATGTGCTTGGCGGTGTAGGTGCCCTCGCCCAGCGTGTTCTTCGGCACCGGCCCGACAGGCTCCATCGGCTTCTTGGAGGTCTTGGCGACGACGATCTCATTGGGCTTGGTGAGCTTCGCCTCGCCCCAGATCACGTCCACCTTGTTCTTTTTCAGCAGGAAACCGACGCCGTTGTTCATGCGCTGGGCGATGCCGCGCGAGCGGTCGACGATGGCCTTCACGTCGGGCGTCACCTTGCCCTCGATCTTGAAGCCGTAATTCTTGGCATGCTCGGCGTAGTGGAATACTT
>JALYWP010000069.1 GCA_030852655.1 Pseudomonadota bacterium
GTCACCAACATCACCGACTACGGCGCGTTCGTCGAGCTGGAGCCGGGCATCGAAGGCCTCATCCACGTTTCGGAAATGTCGTGGACGAAGAAGAACGTGCACCCCGGCAAGATTCTGTCGACCACCCAGCAGGTCGATGTCGTCGTGCTCGAGGTCGATCCGGCCAAGCGCCGCATTTCGCTCGGCCTCAAGCAGACGCTCGAGAATCCGTGGGAGGCCTTCAAGCGCAACCATCCGGTCGGCGCGGTGGTCGAGGGCGAGGTCAAGAACAAGACCGAGTTCGGCCTGTTCATCGGCCTCGAAGGCGATGTCGACGGCATGGTGCACCTCTCCGACCTCGACTGGAACCGTCCGGGCGAGCAGGTCATCGAGGAGTACAACCGCGGCGACATGGTCAAGGCGCAGGTTCTCGACGTCGACGTCGAGAAGGAGCGCATCTCGCTCGGCATCAAGCAGATGGCGCGCGATGCGGTCGGCGAGGCTGCCAGCTCCGGCGAACTGCGCAAGAACGCGGTCGTGACCTGCGAAGTGATCGCGGTGCGCGACGGCGGGCTCGACGTCCGCCTGGTCGACCACGGCGTAGAGACCTTCATCAAGCGGTCCGACCTCAGCAGGGACCGCGACGAGCAGCGCCCCGAGCGTTTCACCGTCGGTCAGAAGGTCGACGCCCGCGTCATCTCCTTCGACAAGAAGACGCGCAAGCTGTCGGTGTCGATCAAGGCGCTGGAGATCGCCGAGGAGAAGGAGGCGGTCGCCCAGTACGGCTCGACCGATTCCGGCGCCTCGCTCGGCGACATCCTGGGCGCCGCGCTGAAGAAGCAGGGCGACAAGTAGGCCGCTCGACGATCGGCTGCGGACGGACTGCCCGCCCGCAAGCGCCAGACATGCAAAACCCCGCCGGCGGCCACGCCGGCGGGGTTTTGTCTTTGTCGGCTCTGCGTCAGCGGGGTGAAAGCCTCAGCCCCGCCTCGCCGCGTCGATCTTGGCTACGTCGATCTTCTGCATCTTCATCATGGCGTCGAAGGCGCGTTTGGCTTCGTCGCCACCGGCCGTCATCGCCTCGATCAGGGTGCGCGGCGTGATCTGCCAGGAAATGCCCCATCTGTCCTTGCACCAGCCACATTCGCTTTCCTTGCCGCCATTGCCGACGATGGCACTCCAGTAACGGTCCGTTTCTTCCTGGTCTTCCGTGGATATCTGGAAGGAGAAGGCTTCATTGTGCTTGAAGATGGGCCCGCCGTTGAGGCCGATGCAGGGAACGCCGCACACGGTGAAGTCGACGGTCAAGACGTCGCCCTGCTTGCCGCTCGGATAGTCGCCGGGCGCCCGGTGTACGGCTTTCACCTCGCTGTCGGGAAAAACTTCCGCATAGAAGCGGGCGGCTTCCTCGGCATCCTTGTCGTACCACAGGCAGATCGTGTTCTTGGCAATTGTCATTGTCCTGTCCTTTCGCCGCGAGGCTGGTTCTGCCGCCGTCCCAATGCGCTGGCTCCGGCAACGTTCCGGCGGCGGTGTCCGCCGCTGTGATGAAGACGTTCGGGAGCATCGATTCCCGACACCGCCTTCCGCTTTGGCAATTCCGCCCTGCGATATCCGGCGGGTTTCTTTTCGGCAGGCCGACGCGTGGACGTTGCGGAGGGCTCTTCGAACTGGAATAGTATTCGCGAACCAGGACGCGTTCCACCGGCGCAACCGGGCCGGCGAGCATGCGTTACCGAAGCACCTCAAGAGCACGAGCCAAGCTCCGGTCATAACGGCATGCCAGACCAGTCCATTCCCACCCCCACCGGCGCCCTCGCGCCCTTCGAATCCAGCGTCTTCCGCAATGTATGGTTCGCGACGCTAGGCTCCAACCTGGGCTCGCTGATCCAGGGCGTCGGTGCTGCCTGGATGATGACCTCGATCTCGACTTCCGCCGACCTCGTCGCGCTGGTCCAGGCCTCGACCACCCTGCCGATCATGCTGTTCTCGCTGGTGTCGGGAGCGCTCGCCGACAATTTCAACCGTCGTTCCGTCATGCTGGTGGCGCAGTGCTTCATGCTCGTGGTATCGGTGGCGCTGGCTCTGGCGGCCTATGCCGGCGTGATGACGCCGTGGCTGCTGCTCTCCTTCACCTTCCTGATCGGCTGCGGCACGGCGCTGCACAACCCGTCATGGCAGGCGGCGGTCGGGGACATGGTGCCGCGCAGTCAGGTCCCGCAAGCAGTGGCGCTCAACTCGATGAGCTTCAACCTGACGCGCAGCGTCGGCCCGGCGATCGGCGGCGCGATCGTCGCCGCGGCGGGCGCGGCGGCTGCGTTCGCCGCCAACGCGGTCAGCTATATCGCGCTCATCGTCGTCTTGTTCCGCTGGAAGCTCGAGACCCCGGCTTCGAAGCTGCCGCGCGAGTCGATGGGGCTGGCGATCTCGGCGGGACTTCGCTACGTCGCCATGTCGCCCAATATCGAGAAGGTTCTGCTGCGCGGTTTCGTCTTCGGCCTGACCGCCATCTCGACGCTCGCGCTGCTGCCGCTGGTGGCGCGCGACATCATCCAGGGCGGCCCGCTGCTCTATGGCGTGCTGCTCGGCGCCTATGGCGTCGGCGCGGTTGGCGGCGCCTTCCTGGGCGGCCGGCTGCGCGGGGTGATCGCCAATGAGTGGATCGCGCGCATCGGCTTTCTGGCCTTCGCCGTCTCGGCGACCATCCAGGCGCTCTCGACCACCGCATGGCTCAGCTGCATCGGGTTGGCGATCGGCGGTGCGAGCTGGGTGCTGACGCTTGCGATGTTCAACGTGACGGTCCAGCTCTCGACCCCGCGCTGGGTCGTCGGGCGCGCCATGTCGCTCTACCAGATGGCGACCTTCGGCGGCATGGCGCTGGGCAGCTGGATCTGGGGCCTGGTCGCGGAGGCCTACGGCCCTGCGGAAGCGCTGCTCGCCTCGGCCGCGCTGATGCTGGTCGGCGCGGCTGTTGGTCTTTTGATCAAGCTGCCGGAGCATGCTGCCCTCAACCTCGACCCGCTCAACCGCTGGCGCGAGCCGAGCCTGGCGCTCGACCTCAAGCCGCGCTCCGGGCCGATCGTGATCTCGATCGAATATGTCATACGCGAGGAAGACCTGCACGACTTCCTCGACGTGATGGTGGAGCGTCGGCGCATCCGCCGACGCGACGGCGCGCGCCACTGGACGCTTAAGCGAGACCTGGAGAACCCCGAAATCTGGGTCGAGAGCTACCACACGCCAACCTGGCACGAATATATAAGGCACAATCTGCGCATGACGCATGCCGACGCCGTCGTAAGGGACAAGCTGATGGCGCTGCACAATGGCGCCGAGCCGCCGAAGGTGCGTCGCATGATCGAGCGGCCAACCGACTGGGCGGCGTCGCAGGACCAGTTCAAGCCGATGGTGGATATCCACGGCTCGTCGTGACGG
>JALYWP010000072.1 GCA_030852655.1 Pseudomonadota bacterium
GATGCGTCCCGACCACGGCCATGCCATCGTCGACGACATCGGCAAACAAGTGAATCCCGGCTATTCCTGCATCGGTCGCCTCAAGGGCCTGGCCGAGTTGCGCGGCATCATGCGGACGATCGAGACGCTGAAAGGGTGAGATGCGCGGGGTCTGCCCGCCGCTCCACGCGACCTATCTTCCAGAGTGGGCACCGCCGCATCGCTCCCACCGCCACACGACCGTGCGCTTGACCTCGGCATCCTCCAGCGCGCGGGTTACCGGCACCTTGTACTCGGCGAGTTTCGCCAGTCTTTCGCGCGGCAGGTAGGAGCGGCCCGGATCGCCGACGAGCACCGTCGTGCCACAATCCGCGAGTTGCGAGAACCAGGGCGTCAGCCGATCGGCGAATTCGCGGTCGTAAAAGACATCGCCGGCCAGAAGCATGTCGAAGCCATCGTTTTCACCGACGAGATCGCCACCCTCGAACGTTACCGCCACCGCGTTGGCGGCGGCATTCAGCCTGACCGCGGCTGCACAGAACGGATCGATGTCGGCCGCGACCACGCTGGCCGCGCCGGCCTTGGCTGCCGCGATGGCGACGAGGCCCGAACCGGTCGCGAAATCGAGCACGCGCATGCCGCGCACTGTTGCGGGATTGTCGATCAGATAGCGCGCCAAGCCTTGCCCGCCGGCCCATGCAAAGGCCCAGAAAGGCGGCGGCAGGCCGATTTCGGCCAGTTCGTCCTCGGTCCGATGCCAGAGGTCATGCGCCTCGTCGGCGAGGTGGAGCCCGATCTCCGGCACATGCGGCGGCGTGGAGAAGGCCGTGTTGGCGCGGATGAATTCCTCGAACCTGTCCGATGTGCACTCCATTCAGGCGGCAAAATCAATCACTTGGCCGGATCGACCCCGCCCATGCGGCAGACTTCCGCCCACTCGTCCGGTTTCACCGGCTGGACGGACAGCCTTCCGAGCCGGACCAGTGCCATGTCGGCGAGTTTCGGGTTGGCCTTGATTTCGGCAAGCGTCGGCGGCTTGGGCACGTCCCTGACCGCACGGATATCCACGCATTCCCAGCGCGGATCGTCGGTTGTGGTGTCGGGGTGGGCGAGCTTGCAGACCTCGGCGATGCCGACGATGTCGAGACCTTCGTTAGAATGGTAGAAGAAGCCGAGGTCGCCGATCTTCATCGCCTTCATGTTGTTGCGCGCGGCATAGTTGCGCACGCCGTCCCACTGCGTGCCGGCCTTGCCCTTCTTCTTCAGGTCGTCGAAGGAGAAGACCGACGGTTCGGACTTGAACAGCCAATAGTTCATGGCACTCGCTCCTTACGGATTCGACGGGTTGGCCGGATTGTTGAAAATCCAGTTCCAGGCCTTGACGTCGACGCTCTCGAACAGGCCGGCCCTTGCATAGGGATCGTCGGCGCCGATCCTCACGGCCTCGGCCTTGTCCGCCGCCTCGATGACGACGAGGCTGCCCACCGGCTTGCCGTCGTCGCCGAGGAACGGCCCGGCAAATTTCAGCGTGCCGGCGTCGTTCAGCTTCTTGAGGAACGTGATGTGGTCAGGCCGATTATCGAGCCGCACCTGTATGTGGTCGGGCTTGTCCTTGCACAGGAGGGCAAACAGCATGGCGAAAAACTCCTCTTTCGAAAATCATTCGGCTTCGGTCCGAAGCGGCCGCGTCATCAGCGCCGATACGGCCTCGTTGATGGTCATCCGGCCGGCGAGTATCGCGGCGACCGCGGTGATGATCGGCGCATCGATATCGCGCTCACCGGCGATCCTGGCTGCTATGCCGGCCGTCGCCACGCCTTCCGCAAGTGGCCGGCCCTCGAGGCTCTCGCCGCGCCCGAGCGCCAGCCCGTAGGCGAAATTGCGCGACTGCGCCGAAGCGCAGGAAAGCAGAAGGTCGCCGAGCCCGGAAAGTCCCATGACCGTTTCGGCCTCGGCGCCGAAGGCCTGGCCGATGCGCCTCAGTTCTACGAAGCCGCGCGTAACCATCGCGGCCTGAGCGGAAGCCCCCAGTCCGGCGCCGGTGACCGCGCCGGCGGCAATGGCGAAGACGTTTTTCAGCGCGCCGCCAATCTCGACACCGATGAGGTCGCCGGTCGAATAACAGCGGAAGCGTTCGGTCGAAAATTCCTGCGCAAGCGACGCCGCCAGCGCCTCGTCCCCGGCGGCGACGACGACGGCGGTCGGCAACTGCCTGGCGAGATCGGCCGCGAAACTCGGACCGGAGAGTGCTGCGACCGGATTGCCGGGCAGGAACTCGCCGGCGATCTGCGACAGGAGAAGCCCGGTCTCGTGCTCTATGCCCTTGGCGCAGAGCACCAGCGGCACGCCAGCGGGCACAGAACGGCCGATGCTTCCGAGAACTGCGCGCAGCGCCTGCGCCGGCGTCACGGCGAGCACGCAGCCGGCTCCCGCCAGCGCCTCGGCATTGTCGGTCGTCGCCTCGATGCCGCTGTCGATCTTCACGCCTGGCAGGTAGCGCGGGTTCTCGCCTCGCCTGATCGCCGCGACCGTCTCGGCGTCGCGCGCCCACAGCCTGACGTCATGGCCGGCGCGTCGCATCTGCATGGCGAGGGCGGTGCCCCACGCGCCTCCGCCGAGCACGGTGACGGGCAGGCTCATGCCTTGGCTCCCCGGCGTCCCGAGCCGACGACCGGCGCGGACACCTCGTCGAGCGGCCAGCGCGAACGCGGCACGAAGCCGAAGGCGTCGTCGCCCGTCAGCCCGGCGCGGATGCGCTCGATGCCGGCCCAGGCGATCATGGCCGCATTGTCGGTGCAGAGCGCCTGCGGCGGTGCGATGAAGCGGAAGCCGTTCTGCCCGCACTGTGCTTCGAGCGCCGCGCGGATTTGCCGGTTGGCCGCCACGCCGCCGGCCACGACAAGCACGGGCTCGGCGATGCCGGGATATTCGGCGCGAAACCGCGCCAGGCCCCGGCCGACGCGATCGGCGAGCGCGTCCGAGACAGCCGCCTGGAAGGAGGCGCAGATGTCGGCGACGTCCTTGTCGGACAGCGGTGCCGTGGCCGTCGCAGCCTGCCTGACCGCCGTCTTCAGCCCGGCGAAGGAGAAGTCCGGCTGCGCCGAGCCCTTCATCGGGCGCGGCAGGGCGAAGCGCTTGGGATCGCCGTCGCTCGCGGCCTTCTCGACATTCGGCCCGCCCGGATATGGCAGGCCGAGCATCTTGGCGGTCTTGTCGAACGCCTCTCCCACCGCGTCGTCGATCGTCGTGGCCCAGCGCCGGTAGTCGCCGACGTCGCGCACCAGCACGATCTGCGTGTGCCCGCCCGACACGAGCAGCAACAGATACGGGAACTCCAGCCCGTCGGTCAGCCGCGCCGTCAGCGCGTGGCCTTCCAGATGGTTGATGGCGAAAAGCGGCTTGCCCGCCGCGCTTGCAACGGCCTTCGCCGTCATCAGCCCGACGATCAGTCCGCCGGCGAGGCCAGGGCCGGCGGTTGCCGCGATAGCATCGACATCGGCAAGCCCGGTGCCGGAATCGGCGAGCGCGGCCTCGATGATCCCGTCCAGCGCCTCGACATGGGCACGCGCCGCGATCTCCGGCACGACGCCGCCGAAAGCCGCATGTTCCTCGATCTGGCTGAGCACTATGCTGGACAGGATTTCAGGCTCGCCGCCGCCGCGCAATTCGACGACGCTTGCTGCGGTCTCGTCGCAACTCGTCTCGATGCCGAGAACGCGGATCATCTTGTCGCGCCGTTCGATCATTGCCGGCCTGGCTTGTCCTGGGATAGGAGGTTGCGGGCAAACCCGGTTTGCCGAGTATTATTGAATCGGGGCGTATCACGGACGGTGCCATGCAAACAACCGTGCTGAGAATAGGAAGCCGCGGCAGCCCGCTCGCTTTGGCGCAGGCGCAGGAGGCGCGGGCCAGGCTGATGGCCGCGCATGATCTGCCTGAAGGAGCTTTCTCGATCGAGGCAATCACCACCAGCGGCGATCGTATCCAGGATCGGCCGCTGGCCGAAGCCGGCGGCAAGGGCCTGTTCACCAAGGAACTCGAGGACGCCCTGCTCGGCAACCGCATCGACATTGCCGTGCATTCGTCGAAGGACATGCCGACCGTGCTGCCCGACGGGCTGGAACTGTCGGGCTTCCTGCCGCGCGAAGACGCCCGCGACGCCTTCATCGGAACGGGGGCTGCCTCGATCATGGAACTCCCCGAAGGCGCGACAGTCGGCTCGTCCTCTCTGCGGCGGCAGGCGCTGATCCTGCGGATGAGGCCCGATCTCAACGTGGTGATGTTCCGCGGCAATGTGCAGACCAGGCTGCGCAAGCTGCATGAAGGCGTCGCCGGCGGCACGATCCTTGCGCTGGCAGGGCTGAAGCGGCTCGGCATGCAAAGCATCGCGACGGACGTGATGTCGCTCGACAAATTTCCGCCGGCGCCCGGCCAGGGAGCGATCTGCATCGAAAGCCGCATCGGCGATGGGCGGATCGGCGGCATGATCGCCGCGATCGATCACGGTCCCACCGCGCAGGCGCTCGCCTGCGAACGCGCCTTCCTCAAGGCATTGGACGGCTCCTGCCGCATGCCGATCGCCGGGTATGCAACGGTCGAAGGCGACCGGCTGGCGTTCAGGGGCCTGATTCTCACGCCGGACGGCAAGCGTTCGCACGAGACCTCGGCGGAAGGCGCAGCCGATGACGCGGCGGAGATCGGCCGCGCGGCCGGCGAGAAGCTGCGCCGCAATGCCGGCGCGCATTTCTTCGACAGCTGGAACTAGGCCGGATGGCCGATGCGCCGAAGCGGGTTCTCGTCACGCGGCCGGAACCCGGCGCGTCGCAGACCGCGCGCAGGCTCGACGCGCTCGGCTTCCGACCGCTCAAGCTGCCGCTGCACGAGATCCGGCCGTTGCCGGCGGTTTCGGGCGCGGTCCCCGACGCGATCACGGCGGTGGCCGCCACCAGCGCCAACGCGATCCGCCATGCGCCGGCCGCGCTCCTCGATCGCTTGTCGAAACTGCCCTGCTTCGCCGTCGGCGAGGCAACCGCCGCCATCGCACGCGACGCCGGCTTCTCCAACGTGGTCGACGGGGAGGGCGATGCAGAAA
>JALYWP010000073.1 GCA_030852655.1 Pseudomonadota bacterium
GGCTCATCGACCGCATGTTCGACAAGCTCCAGGTCGGGCAGCCGGTCGAACGCTTCAACTGGTCGATTCAGGCAGGCGACGCGCTCTACCACCCGCTGTCCAATGCCGGGCGCATCGACCGCGCCACCGGCAGGCCTGTTCGTTTTCCCGATGTCGAGGCGGCCGCCCGCGCCTTCATCCGGGTCGAGCGGCAGACGCTGAGGAAGCTGCCTGCAACGGGCGACATCCTGTTCACGATCCGCATCCATCTCGATCCGATGGCGCTGCTGAAGGCTCGTTCCGACCGCGCTATGCTGGCGGCCTCCTTCGCCGGGCAGTTGCTCGCCCTCGACGAAGAGCAACTCGACTACAAGGGCCTGACCGCCGATCGCGACAGGCTGGTCGCGGCGTTGCGGGCGATCGGGGAAGCATAGCGCATCAGTTAAGCGCGCGTTCGACCTGCTTCAGCTTGTCGGGATTGCGCATGACGTAGATGCCGACAATCCTGCCGCCGCGGATGTCGAGCGCCGTCGTCTGCAGCGTCTCGCCGGCTTCAACCGTGACGAAGCCGGGCAGGCCGTTGATGGTGGCGAAGCGCAGGAAGCGCGAGCCATTCCTGCCGAAGAACTCCGCCAGCGCGGCGTGGAACCTCATCACCGCGTCGAAGCCCAGCATGGGCTTCATCGCCGCCGGCTTCTTGCCGCCGCCGTCGGTATGCATCGATACATCGGCCGCCAGCATGGCCGAGAGCGCCGTCATGTCGCCGCTGCGCGAGGCCTTGAAAAAGGCTTCCGCGATCTCGATCCCCCTTTCCTTCGGCAGGTCGAAGCGCGGACGGTCCTGGCGCACATGGCTGCGGGCGCGGGCGGCAAGCTGGCGGGTTGCGGCCGGATCGCGGTCGATCGTGTTGGCCACTTCCTCGAAGCCGAGGCCGAACACGTCGTGCAGGATGAAGGCGGCGCGCTCCAGCGGCGACAGTCGCTCCAGCGCCATCATCAGCGGTAGCGTCACGTCGTCGGTCTCGTCCTCGTCGCTCTCTACCACCGGTTCGGGCAGCCATTCGCCCGGATAGACCTCGCGGCGGCGGCGGGCCGACTTCAACTGGTCGAGGCAAAGCCGCGTGACGGTGCGGCGCAGGAAGCTTTCCGGCTGCCGCACGGCGGCGCGGTCGGTAGCCATCCAGCGCAGGAAGGCGTCCTGCACGACGTCCTCCGCGTCCGTCATCGAGCCCATCATGCGGTAGGCGACGCGCAGCAAGGTCGGACGCAGCGGGTCGAAGCTCGCCGCCGCGTCCTGTCGTTGGGCAACGCCCGTCATCAGGCGGCCTTGCGCTGCTGCGAGACGGGCGGCACGTGGAAGCCGACGCCGATGCGGTTGAAGCTGTTGATGACGCCGACCATGAGCGTCAGCGCGACCTGCTCCTTTTCGTTGAAGTTCGCCTGCACAGCCTGGAATATCTCGTCTGGCGCGCCTTTCTCGGGCAGGCGGGTCAGCGTTTCGGTCCAGGCAAGTGCGGCCTTCTCGCGCTCATTGTAGAGCGTCGTCTCGCGCCATGCGCTGAGCATCAGCACGCGCTCTTCGGTCTCGCCGGCCTGGCGCGCCTCCTTCGCGTGCATGTCGAGGCAGACGCCGCAGCCATTGATCTGCGACGCCCGGATTTCGACGAGCTTGATCAGGCTCTCCTCGAGCCCGTAGCCCTTCACCGTGTTGGCGAGATCGATCAGCGGCTTCACCAGGCCGAAATGCTTCACATAGGGGTTCGTTCTCGTGGTCATCATCGTCTCCTTTCAGATGGTTCCGGAGACAAGACGAGATAGCAACGCCGGATGTGACATGGGGCCGTGAAAAAAATCGGCGCGGCGTCGTCAGGCAGCCTTGGTGATCGTGAAATCCACATGGACCGCGTCATAGGGGAAGACGACCTTGCCGTCTTCCGTGCGATCGAGCACGCCGTTGTCGAGCAGCTTCTTCACGTCGCCATGCACGGCCTTCACGTCGCGCCCGACGCGGCGCGCCACTTCGCGAATGCTCATAGGCCCCGCGCCGGTCATGGTCTCGACAATGTGCCAGCGCGGCGGAGCGAGCGTCTTCCACATCAGTTCGGCTGTCGCGAAAGAAATGCGATTGCCCTGTGGCTTGCCGCGGAAGGCAGCGCGAGTCCGCGCCTTCACTTCATCCGGCGAGCAGACACCGATCTTGACTGCGTTCAATTCCCTTTCAGCCATGTGTCCACATCCGTCCAGAAATCGCCCTGAAGAGCATCAAGATC
>JALYWP010000233.1 GCA_030852655.1 Pseudomonadota bacterium
CTGTTCGCGATCGATGCCGACGAAATTGCGGCCGAGGCGCTTGGCGACCGCGCCGGTCGTGCCCGAACCGAAGAACGGGTCGAGCACCACGTCGCCAGGCTTCGTCGACGCCAGCATGATGCGGGCCAGCAGCGCCTCGGGCTTCTGCGTCGGATGCAGCTTGTCACCCTTGTCGTCCTTCAGCCGCTCGGCTCCCGTGCAGATCGGGAACAGCCAGTCGGAGCGCATCTGAACGTCGTCGTTGGCGGCCTTCATGGCCTCGTAGTTGAAGGTATAGCCCTTGGCCTTCTGGTCGCGCGTGGCCCAGATCATCGTCTCATGTGCGTTCTGGAAGCGCCGGCCGCGGAAATTCGGCATCGGGTTGGTCTTGCGCCAGACGACGTCGTTGAGGATCCAGAAGCCGAGGTCCTGCATGGTGGCGCCAACACGGAAAATGTTGTGATAGGAACCGATGACCCAGATCGTGCCGTTCGGCTTCAGCACCCGGCGAGCAGCCAGCAGCCAGGCACGCGTAAACGCGTCGTAGGCTGCAAAGCTCTCGAATTGGTCCCAATGGTCATCGACTGCGTCGACCTTGGACTGGTCCGGGCGGTGCAGGTCTCCGTCGAGCTGGAGATTGTAGGGCGGATCGGCGAAGACGACGTCCACGGATTTTTCAGGCAGCCGCTCGAGCGCCGCGACACAGTCGCCCTTGAGGATCGTGTTCAGCCACTCGGGCTGGGAAGCCGGGAGAGAACTGTCGAGAAGCGCTGCTGCGGACATGCTGGTACTCGATGACGCGTTACGGTTTACTCCCCGTTATGGTTACCGATCTCGGTAAAGATTTAATGAAGCGGCAGGCGGGGACGGCGCTCGAATTTGCCGATCCGGCGGTCATGGTGTAAGGCGCGCCGCTTGAACTGCCCTCCCCCGCAAATGGTGCTTGCGCGATCATGCCTCATCCGGACCTCGTCATATTCGATTTCGACGGAACGCTCGTCGACAGCGAGATCGTCGCTGCCCGCGTCGAGGCGGAACTGATCTCCGAGGCGGGCTACGAGATCACCGCCGAGGAAGTCACCGAGCTTTATGCCGGCCTGACCTTCAAGGACATCCTGCTCAGGATCGAGGAAGTCGCCGCCATCCCCTTCAAGGTGTCGCTCATCGACAAGGCGGAAGAACTGGTCGACCAGCGCTTGAGAAGCGAAGTCCGCATCATCGAAGGGGCGCGCGAAGCTGTCGCCTCGGTTACCACCGGGCGCTGCATCTGCTCGAATTCGCGCACTGAACGGATCGGTTTCATGCTGGACAGGACGGGCCTGGCTCCATTCTTCGCCCCCGACCGCGTCTTCTCCTCGCTGGAAACGCCGTCAGGCAAGCCCAAGCCGGCGCCCGACGTATTCCTCCACGCCGCGCAATCGCTCGGCGCGAACCCGGCCGATATTTTCGTCATCGAGGATTCCGTCCACGGGATTGCCGGCGCCAAGCTGGCCGGCATGCGCGTTATCGGCTTCACCGGCGCCGCGCACAGCTATCCCGGACACGCCGATGTGCTGACCGAAGCAGGAGCCGAGACGGTGATCCGGCGCTGGACGGATTTCCCCGGCGTGCTGGCGGCGCTGTCCGAGTGGTCGGCTGACGCCTGAGTCTCAATCTTCCGCTGCGTCCCGATTCCGGCCCGGCGGACCGGCGTCAAAGCCGGCGAATACCTGAAGGCCCCTGTCGGTCGGGTTGGGAACCGTTACGGCGGGATCGTTGAACACGAACTGCTGGACCTGTCCGCCGCCAGCCGCGACCTGATGATTATGCAACTGCGAGTACTGGACTTCTTCCCCGTGCGTCACGACGATCCTGATGGGCAGGGTCACCGCGCCGGACACACCTGCCGGGCCGGGAACGACGCGTCCCGCGACGGCGACGTTCATCGTCAGCATTCCGCCGGCGCGGCTGCAACTGCGCGTCACCTCGGAGATCGATGCCTGGTAGCTCAGTTTGGCGGGATCTCCCTCCCCGCCCCTCACATATTTGTTGATGAAGCCGGTGTCCTCCTTCAGGGTCACCTTCGGGCAATAGGCCAGCAGTTCGCTCGCCAGGATCTTCCCTTCCTCCGGCTGACTTTCCTTCTTGCCGCCAAGTCCAAGCACGCCGGCGTCGCCCGACTGACAGCCCGCGGCGGCCAGCATGAAGCCTGCAAGTGCAAAACCCGTCAGAAAACGACCGCTCTTCACCCTAAACGCCATGAAAACCCTACTTCCCTCTCGCAAAGCGGCTGCTCTATAGCAACCGCGGGGCAAAAATGCGACTGACCCAGGCACGAAAATTAACGATAGGGCCGGTAAGCCCGGCAGCCGGAACGGACGGAAACGCATGAAATATATGAGCACGCGGGGGGAAGCTTCCGTCCTCGGTTTTTCGGACGCGCTGCTTGCGGGTCTTGCTCGGGACGGCGGGCTCTATTTGCCGCGGGAGTGGCCCGAATTCAGCGCCGCTGAAATCCGCTCCATGCGGGGCCTTGCCTATCCCGACCTCGCAGTAAGGCTGCTGACGCCCTTCATCGGCGGAGAGATCGCGCCGGCGGACTTCGAGCGTCTGGCCCGCGAGGCCTACGCCACCTTCCGGCATGAAGCAGTATGTCCGGTGGTGCAACTCGGCGCCAACACCTTCATACTGGAACTGTTCCACGGCCCGACGCTGGCCTTCAAGGACGTGGCGATGCAACTGCTGGCGCGGCTGATGGACCATGCGCTTGCCGAGCGTGGTCAGCGTGCGACAATCGTCGGCGCGACGTCGGGCGATACGGGCGGGGCCGCGATCGAAGCCTTCGCCGGGCGCGACCGCACCGACATCTTCATCCTCTTCCCGCACGGCAAGGTCTCGCCGGTGCAGCAGCGCCAGATGACGACACCCACCGCGTCGAACGTCCATGCGCTAGCCATCGAAGGCAATTTCGACGACTGCCAGAGCCTGGTGAAGGACATGTTCAACGACCATGGCTTCCGCGACCGCGTGGCGCTGTCGGGGGTGAACTCGATCAACTGGGCGCGCATCATGGCCCAGATCGTCTACTACTTTTCCTCGGCAATCGCGCTCGGCAGTCCCGACCGGCCGGTGTCCTTTACGGTGCCGACCGGCAATTTTGGCGACATCTTCGCCGGCTACGCTGCCAAACGCATGGGCCTGCCGATCGAGCGGCTCACCATCGCCACCAACGACAACGACATACTCGCGAGGACGCTTGCGACCGGCGAATACCGCATGCAGGGCGTGGTCGAGACGACCTCGCCGTCGATGGATATCCAGGTTTCGTCGAACTTCGAACGACTGCTTTTCGAGGCGGGCGGACGCGATGCGGCTGCCGTGCGCCGCTACATGGACGGATTGAAGCAGTCGGGGGCCTTCACCATCGATCCGGCAACGCTTTCGCTCATTCGTTCAGGGTTCGACGCCAGCCGCACCACGGTCGACGAAGCAGCGCAAACCATCCGTTCCACACTCAGGTCCAGCGGCTATCTGCTCGACCCGCATACCGCAACGGCGGTTCACGTGGCCCGCAAAAAACATGGCGGCGAAACGCCCATGATAGTCCTTTCGACGGCGCATCCGGCAAAGTTTCCCGCTGCCGTCGAGGCGGCTTGCGGCGTGGTCCCTGCCCTGCCGGACTGGCTCGCCGGAATGATGGATGCGGCGGAAAGATACACGGTACTTCCATCCGATCTAAAAATGGTGGAAGATCATATAAACCGTCGCGCACGAGCGGCGTCAGGGAGTTAAGTCTATATGGGTGTTGAGGTAAGCCGTCTGTCGAACGGCCTGACAGTCGCAACCGAAACCCTTCCGAGCATCGAATCCGTTGCACTGGGCGTCTGGGTCAAGTCGGGCGCGCGGAACGAACGCGACGACGAGCATGGAATGGCGCATCTGCTGGAGCACATGGCGTTCAAGGGGACGTCGCGGCGCAGCGCCTTCCAGATCGCCTCCGAAATCGAGAATGTCGGCGGCGAAATCAATGCCGCCACCAGCGTCGAGACGACTTCCTATTACGCCCGTGTACTGACCGACGACGTACCCCTCGCGGTGGATATGCTCGCCGACATCCTGACGGATTCCAAATTCGATCCAGACGAACTCGAGCGCGAGCAGCACGTCATCCTGCAGGAGATCGGCGCCGCGCACGATACGCCGGACGACATCGTCTTCGACAAGTTCACCGAAACCGCATACCGCCACCAGACCATCGGCCGTTCCATCCTCGGTACGCCCGAAACGGTGAAATCGTTCACGTCGCAGCAGATCCACGATTTCATCAACCGGCAATATGGCGCCGAGCGCATGGTCGTCGTGGCCGCCGGCGACATCAAGCACGACGATTTCGTACGCGAGGTCGAGAAACGGCTCGGTTCCTTCCGCAGCAAGGCCGACAGCCATGTCCCGACCTATGCCCAGTACATCGGAGGCGATTTTCGCGAGAACCGCGACCTGATGGACGCGCAGATCATTCTCGGCTTCGAGGGGCGCGCCTATCATGTGCGCGATTTCTACGCGAGCCAAGTCCTGTCGATGATCCTGGGCGGCGGCATGTCGTCGAGGCTGTTCCAGGAGGTGCGCGAGAAGCGCGGCCTCTGCTATTCGGTCTATGCTTTCCACTGGGGATTTTCGGACACCGGCATATTCGGCGTTCATTCGGCGACCGGCCAGAGCGACATCTCCAGGCTCATTCCCGTCATCGTGGACGAACTTCAAAAAGCCGGCGAAAGCATCGCTCAGGACGAACTCGATCGCGCCCGTGCGCAGTATCGTGCGGGCCTCATCATGTCCGGGGAAAGCGCATCCAGCCGCGCGTCGCAGATCGCACGCCAGCTTCTTCTGTTCGGGCGACCGATCGCCAAGGAGGAACTCATGGAGCGGCTCTCGGCCCTGACGATCGAGCGCCTGCGCGACCTTTCCTCCCGCCTCTTCTCCACCACGCCGACGATTGCCGCGGTGGGTCCGGTCGGCAAGCTCGCCCCTTACGAGGCGATTCGCGACGCGCTCCCGGGGCTGGAGACAGGGCTGCGTCGTCGCGCGGTCTGACGACGGCTCACCCGCATGTTTGCGCTTCCCTTCCTCCGGCGCGAACTTCCGCCGCTCAAGGGCGACCGCGTCACTCTGCGAATGCCTGTGCCCAGCGACTATCGCGAATGGGCAAGCCTTCGCCGCGAGAGCCGTGCCTTCCTGGAGCCCTGGGAGCCGAGCTGGGCGCCGGACGAGCTGGAAAAATCGGCGTGGCGCTATCGGCTGCGGCGATATCGCGAGGATTTCGCCCGTGGCGCCGCGATCGCCTTGTTCATCTTCGAGACGAAATCCGGCAAGCTGCTGGGTGGGGTGACGCTCGGGAATATCCGCTACGGCGTCGCCCGCTCCGGCCATATCGGCTACTGGATCGGCGAGAAATACGCCGGCAACGGTTTCATGGTTGACGCACTCGACCTGCTCGCCCGGCACGCCTTCGATACGATGCGGTTGCACCGGATCGAGGCTGCCTGTATTCCGGGCAACAAACGGTCTGTCCGCGTGCTTGAAAAAGCCGGATTCACACGCGAAGGGCTGTTGCGGTCCTACCTGAAGATCAACGGGGGCTGGCAGGATCACTATCTTTACGCGCTGATCGCTGACGATCGGCGCGGCGCCGAGGCAAAGGACTGATTTTGGCGATCGACTTCCTCAAGGCACGGCTTGCCGCATTCGCCCTGGCGGCGATCGTTGCGCTTGGTACAGCGACGGGCGCGCTTGCGATCGAGCCGATCAAGATTTCGCCCGACGACACCGCACTGGATCTGTCCGGCGCCGTGCAGATCTACCGGAACCAGGGCGAGAACTTTCAGGTTTCGACCGCTCCGGGTCCCGACGGCATTGTGCGCCGCATCGAGGTCGAGGCGAACGACGAAAGGTCGAGCGGCGACTGGGCCGTCTTCGCGCTCGCCAACACCACCGACGAGCAGCTCGACCGGCTGATCGTGGCACCTCACTTCCGGCTGGTGAATTCGGGGCTGTTCTGGCCAGACCTCGGATCGAGCCGCATCGCGGCGATCACGCCGAGCGAAGGTTTCGCGCTGGATCGTCAGGCCAGCCCGGATGCCGACGTTTTCCTCGTCACGCTGAACCCGGGAACGGTGGTCACCTTCATCGCCGAACTCGCTTCGCCGAATCTGCCGCAGGTCTATCTTTGGGATCCCGAGCCCTACAAGGACTCCGTCAATTCCTACACGCTCTACCGCGGCATCGTGATCGGCATTGCGGGCCTGCTGGCGCTCTTCCTGACCATCCTCTTCGTGGTCAAGGGAACGTCGATGTTCCCGGCGACCGCCGCACTCTCCTGGGCCGTGCTTGCCTATATCAGCGTCGATTTCGGCTTCCTCAACAAGATCATCGAGATATCGCCCGGCAACGAGCAGATTTGGCGCGCCGGGACCGAAGTCGGTCTGGCTGCGACATTCGTGGTGTTCCTGTTCGCCTATCTCAACCTCAATCGATGGCACGGGCATTTCAGCTACGGCGCCTTCGTCTGGGTATGCGGCCTGGTACTGATCGCCGGCGTCGCCATCATCGACCCGGCCGTGGCGGCCGGCATCGCACGCCTTTCCTTTGCCGCCACCGCGATCACCGGCATCGGCCTCATCATATTCCTGGGCATACGCGGCTACGACCGCGCGATCATGCTGATCCCGAGCTGGGTCATGGTACTGATCTGGCTGACCGGCTCGTGGATGGCGATCACCGGCATGATCGACAACGACGTGGTGCAGCCGGCGCTCGGCGGCGGGCTGATCCTCATCATCCTGTTGATCGGCTTCACGATCATGCAGCATGCCTTTGCCGGCGGCGCGCTGCACCAGGGCCTGTTCAGCGACATGGAGCGGCAGGCGCTGGCCGTGGTGGGCTCGGGCGACATCGTCTTCGACTGGGACGTGCTGCGCGACCGCGTCGTGACGAAGCCCGACATCAGCCTGCAACTCGGCCTGCCGCCGAACAGCCTTGGCGGCCCGGCCCGCACTTGGCTGCCGGCGCTGCATTCGGACGACCGCGACACATTCCGCACCACGCTCGACGTCGTGCTCGAACACCGCCGCGGCAAGGTCGCACAGAGCTTCCGGCTGCGCGGGGCTGACGGGCACTACCACTGGTTCTCGCTCAGGGCCCGGCCGGTCGTCGGCTCGGACGGCGAGGTCATCCGCTGCGTCGGCACCATGGTCGAGGTCACCGAGCAGAAGAAGGCCGAGGAGAGGCTGCTGCACGACGCCGTGCACGACAACCTGACCGGCCTGCCCAATCGCGAACTCTTCATGAACCGGCTCGAGGCGATCATCTCGGTTGCCAGGTCGGAGGACAAGATCCAGCCGACCGTCTTCGTCATCGACATCGACCGTTTCAAGCAGGTCAATGACGGGCTGGGCATCTCGGCCGGCGACACGATCCTGCTCACCATCGCACGCCGGCTGCACCGGCTGCTCAAGCCGAAGGACTCGCTGTCGCGTTTCGCCGGCGACCAGTTCGCGCTGATGCTGCTGTCCGAGCAGGACCCGTCCCGCATCGCCGGCGTCGCCGACGCCATCAAGCAGGCGATCCGCGCGCCGATCAACTTCGCCAAGCGCGAGATAGTGCTGACCGCCTCGATCGGACTGATCACCTGGACGAATTCGCAGAACACTGCCGAGGACATGGTCAAGGACGCCGAGCTAGCCATGCATCAGGCGAAGCGCTTCGGCGGCGACCGCATCGAGCCGTTCCGCCCGGCCTTCCGCTCGGTCGGCACCGATCGCCTGCAGCTCGAATCCGACCTTCGCCGCGCCGCCGAGCGCAAGGAATTCACGCTCGCCTACCAGCCGATCGTTCGGCTGGAGGACGGCACCGTCGCCGGCTTCGAGGCGTTGCTGCGCTGGGACCATCCGCGCCGCGGCTCCATTCCGCCGTCGGACTTCATTCCGGTCGCCGAGAATTGCGGCCTGATCGTCCAGCTCGGTCTTTTCGCCATGCAGCGCGCGGCCGAAGATCTCGCAGGCTGGCAGAAGCAGATCGGCGATACGCCCCTTTCGGTTTCGGTAAACCTTTCAAGCCGGCAGCTGATCCGCCGCGACCTGGTCAGCGACGTGCGCTCCGTGATCGCGCGGGCAAATCTCAAGCCGCGCTGCTTCCGGCTGGAACTCACCGAGTCGCTGGTGATGGACAATCCCGAGCAGACCAACCACGTGCTGACCAAGCTCAAGCAGCTCGGCATCGGCCTTTCGCTCGACGATTTCGGTACAGGCTATTCGTCCCTCGCCTATCTGACGCGGTTTCCGTTCGACACGATCAAGATCGACAAGAGCTTCGTCGACGACACGACGCCGAAGCGGGCCGTGCTGCTCAAATCCATGGTCAACATGGCCCATGAACTGGGGCTGTCGGTCGTTGCCGAGGGTATCTCGGACGAGAACGACGCGCTGGAGCTTCGCCAGATGGGTTGCGAATACGTGCAGAGCTTCATGTTCGGCGCGCCGATTCCCAGCGATCAGGTGCTGAAGATGCTGCGGGAGCAATACCCTCTGGCGCAGGCCTGATCTGGAGCAATTCCAGGAGTGGAAGCCCGTTTTAGGCCACGCCGAGCTTCTTCTGCAGGCTGGTCGACGATGTCGTGTACTGGAACACGATTTTCTCGCCGGGACTGACGATGCGCTTGGCCGCCTGAGCCATCAAGGCCACCTCGTGGAACCCGGACAGGATAAGCTTCAGCTTGCCCGGGTACCAGTTGATGTCGCCGACCGCGAAGATGCCGGGCACGGAGGTCTCGAATTTCTCCGTGTCGACCGGGATCAGGTTCTCGTGGAGGTTCAGGCCCCATTCCGCGATCGGCCCGAGCTTCATCGTCAGGCCGAAGAAAGGCAGCATGCGCGTGCATGGAACGTCGATGTCACCGTCGGGACCCTTGATCGTGGCGGATTCCAACTGGCCGTCGCTGCCGCTCAGGGCCGAAACCTGTCCGATCTCGAACCTGACATGCCCGGTCTCGCGCAGGGCGAACATCTTGTTGACGCTGTCGGGCGCCGCGCGGAACTCCGGCCGCCGATGCACCAGCGTCACGCTCCTGGCGATAGGCTGCAGGTTGAGCGTCCAGTCGAGCGCGGAATCCCCGCCGCCGACGATGACGAGGTCATGACCGCGGAATTCTTCCATGCGCCTGACCGAATAGAAGACGCTCTTGCCCTCGAAGGCTTCGATGCCGGGAATCGGCGGCCGCTTGGGCTGGAACGAGCCGCCCCCGGCCGCAATCACCACGACCTTCGCCTCGAACACCTCCTTCTCGTCGGTGGTCACGCGAAACGTGCCGTCCTCGAGCTTCTCCAGCCCCGAAACCATCCGGTTGAAGGTGAATTGCGGGTTGAACGGAGCGATCTGCTCCATCAGCCGGTCGACCAGTTCCTGCGCCGAGACCGAGGGCAGCGCGGGAATGTCGTAGATCGGTTTTTCAGGATAGAGTTCGGCACATTGGCCGCCCGGCCTGTCGAGGATGTCGATCAGGTGGCATTTCATGTCGAACAGGCCAAGTTCGAAGACCGCGAACAGGCCGACCGGTCCCGCACCGACGATCAGGACATCCGTCTTGGTGACTTCGCTCATCGGCATGCCCCTCCATTGTGGCCGGAGCGTCTCCGGCGTCAGCCCTGCCGTTCAGGCACCTGCACGACCAGCCCGTCCAGTTCGTCCCGGACCTTGATCTGACAGGACAGGCGCGAATTCGGCCTGACATCGTAGGCGAAGTCCAGCATGTCCTCTTCCATCGCCTCAGGTTCGCCCACTGCGTCAGTCCACGCCTCGTCTACATAGACATGGCACGTCGCGCATGCACAGGCGCCGCCGCATTCCGCTTCGATGCCTGGAACGGCATTGCGGATGGCGTTCTCCATCACGGTCGAGCCGTTTTCGGCCTCGACGTCAAAACGCGTGCCATCGAACGCAATGTAGGTAAGCTTGGTCATCAGAGGAAAAGCCCCGGGAACTGGCCTTCGGACATAATGACTCCGACGCGCGAGTCAACTGCGCGAAAACGCCGCCGCGCGGCGCATTTCAGGCAATTCGGGCATGTCAGCTACCTGCTGATGGAGGCAATGAAGTCGCAGGCCTCGTCGATCAGCCGAACCAGACGCTTGACGACAAGGCGGTCGGTGGGACTGTCCTCGATGGCGCCTGCGCATTCGGCGATCGCGAAGGCGCCGATGCCGCGCGCTGATCCCTTCAAGGCATGCGCCAGGAAAAGCCGCTGCTTGATTTCGGCGCTTTCGATCTGCTTGCGTACCGACTTCGCCTGATCCGCGAACAGGCCCAGCACATCGCGCTCCAGATCACGATCGCCCATCGTCTGCTTCGACAGATGGGCGAGATCGATCGGGCGCGAGCGCCCAGTGTCCGATGCTTCCCCGCCGGGCATGGAGAACGCCACCTTTTCGTAACCATCACGCAAACTTGCCAAAACTCGTCTCCCGGCTTCGATGACGGATGATCAGACTAGGCCCGGTCGGTGGAAAAGCCGTTAACCGGTGAAAGCCCGCAAACGCGGCACAAATTTGCCGCAAATCGCGCGGGTGTTAACCTTATGTTTAAACTTTTACACATCAGCCGGATTGGATGTTTCCTTTACCAGTCTGTGTCACTACGATACGGCGGGTCCATATTAAGCCTCGCGCACGGACATTGTTGTGCCAGATCATGGCGTTGGTGCGCGCATTGTAGAGGGTAACGGCGGCATGGCGAAGAAACCGACCACGACCAGATCCATCGAGAGCGACGTCTCGAAAGAGCTTGAATACGCCCTCGATCTCGATCTGACGGAATCTTCCGGCAACAGCGACATTTCCGCATCGATGGACGATCTGGAAGCCCAGATTTCCAGGGCTGCGGACGAACTCGTCCAGGAGGGCCGCAACGGCCAGCAGGCAGTCGCACGGCAGCCGGCGCAGGATTTTCGTCCCGCCGGCCAGCCGGCCGCCCAACAGGCGGAGCGCCCCGCCGACCGCCCGATCGAGCGACCCGCGGCCAACCAGCCCGCTACTTTCGCCCCCGCGAACGACGACCGCCAGAAGGACTTCCGTTCGCTGCTGCACGGCCTAAACAAGCGCGCGTCCAGCACCGTCTACTGGGCCGCGGCCATCCTCTCAGTACTCTGGCTCGGCGCATCTGCCCTTCTCGCAGACCGGCTGTTCGGCTCGGATATCTGGCAGACCAGTTCCGCCGGCCAGGTTCTGGCCCGCCCTGAACTGGTGATGTTCGCGATCGGCGTATTGTTGCCGGTCGTGATGATCTGGGCTTTTGCGGCAATGGTGCGCCGCGCCCAGGAAATGCGCCTCGCCGCGCAGTCGATGACCGAGGTCGCGTTCCGTCTTGCCGAGCCGGAAAACCTGGCGCAGGACCGGGTCATGATGGTCGGCCAGGCCGTCCGGCGCGAAGTCGCTGCCATGGGCGAAGGCATCGAGCGCACGCTCGCGCGCGCCGTGGAACTGGAAACCCTCGTGCATACCGAGGTGAACCAGATCGAGCGCTCCTACTCGGAGAATGCCGCGCGCATCCGCGCGCTGGTCGACGGACTGGGGAGCGAGCGCGAAGCAGTGGTCACCCATGCCGAGCGCGTTCGCGCCTCGATCACCGGTGCGCATGAGACCCTGCGCGACGAAATCGGCCAGGCCAGCGACATCATCCGCGACTCGATCCTGAACGCATCGACCAATTTGTCGATGACGATCACCAATTCCGGCGACACGCTGATCGACCGCATCAATGAAAGCGGCATGCATCTGTTCGATTCGATGGATTCGCGCGTCGATTCCATCACCGACCGGCTCACCACGTCCGGCGAAGCCTTTGCCAGCCTGCTCGACACCCGCATCGCCAAGCTGACCGACTCGACCGACAACCTCACCCGCTCGCTGACCGACCTGCTCGACGACCGCACCTCGGGCATGGTTTCGCTGCTCGGCGGCGCGGCGCGGACGCTGAGCTCGGAGTTCGAGGCGAGCCTGAACAGCATCGAGCGTACGCTTTCCGAGCGCGGCCAGGGCCTGATCAGCGAATTCGAGACGCGTGCGCATGCGCTCGATACCGGCACCGCCAAGCTCAACGCCGCGCTCGAGGCGCGTGCCCGCCAGATCAACGAGACGCTGGTCGAGCGTGCGAAGGAAATCGCAACGACCTTCACCGAGGGCAAGGACACGCTGTTCGACATGATCGACGAGGGCAAGTCGCGCATCGGCGCCGAAATGTCCGACATCGTCCAGTCGACGTCCTCGATGCTCGAAGCGCGGGCCACCGATTTCGCCGGCCGGCTCGACCATGCCCGCCATATCGTCTCCCGCGCCTTCGACGCCGATATCACGCGGCTTTCCGAGGCCCGCGCCGGCATCGACCATGCCGTCGAGAACCACACCCGCAAGCTCGCCGAGAGCCGCGACCGCATGGCAGCGGCGCTCCAGGCCGATCTCGCCAAGTTCGCCGAGGGCCGGGCCAGCATCGACGCGGCAGTGGGCAGCCAGGTCCAGAAGCTCGCCGAAGGCCGCAACATGATCTCGCGCGCCCTCGAAGAGGATCTGCGCAAGATCAACGACCAGCGCGCCTCTATAGACGCTGCGCTCAACAGCCAGCTCGAACGCTTGTCTGCCAGCCGCGACAGCCTGTCGAAGATTCTCGCGGAAGACTCACAAAAACTTGCGCAAACCCGTACGAACATTGATGAAATGGTTGCTGGGCATGTGGGCAAGCTTGCCGAGGGCCGCAACATCCTGTCGCGCGCATTGGAAGCAGACCTCTCCAAGCTGTCGGAAACGCGCACCAGCATCGACGGTATAGTCGCCGCCCAGGTCGAGAAGCTCGCCGAAGGCCGCGACATCCTCTCGCGCGCCCTCAAGGCCGACCTCTCGGCGATCGACAATCTGGTCGAGAGCCAGATCCAGAAATTCGCCGACGGCCGTAATTCGATCGCCCAGGTCCTGGAGAACGACGTCGAGAAGCTGAAGGAAGGCCGAGGCGTCGTCGAGGGTCTTGTCGCCGAGCAGCTGCAGCGGCTCGATCGTGGCCGCGAGACGCTCGCACAGGCGCTGGAAGCCGATCTCGCCGGCATCAACGGCCTGCTCGAAAGCCATGTCGAGAAGTTTGCCGAAGGCCGCGCCGGCCTGACCAAGGCGCTTGAGGACGATCTCGCGAAGCTGGCGCAGAGCCGCGCCAGCATCGACGGGCTGGTCGCCGGCCAGGTCGAGAAGCTCGCCGAAGGCCGCGACATCCTCAAGCGGGCACTGGAAGCCGACCTGAACAAGCTGGCAGAAGCCCGCGGCGGCGTCGACGCGCTGGTCGCCGGCCATGTCCAGAAGATCGCGGAAGGCCGCGAAGCGCTGTCGCTGGCGCTTCAGGCGGACCTCGACAAGATCGCCGAGCGCGCCGCCGGCGTCGACGACCTCGTCTCCTCCCAGATCGGCAAGTTCGAGGAAGGCCGGCAATTCCTCACCCGCGCCCTCGAGGGCGATTTGGACAAGCTCGCCGAAACGCGGGCCACCATCGACACGATCGTCGCGAGCCAGGTCGAGAAGATCGCGGAAGGCCGCGAAATCCTCACCAAGGCGCTCGAGGCCGACCTCGACAAGGTGGCGGTCAGCCGCGAGACCATCGATTCCTTCATCACCGGCCAGGTGCAGAAGTTCGCCGAAGGCCGCGACATGCTCACCAAGGCCCTCGAAGACGATCTCAACAAGCTCGCCGAAAGCCGCAGCGGCATCGACGGTCTCGTCGCCGGCCAGGTCGAGAAGCTGGCACAGGGCCGGGACATCCTGACCCGTGCCCTCCAGGCCGACCTGGAAAAGCTTTCGGAAGCGCGCACCACCGTCGACCAGTTGGTCGCCGATCAGGTCCAGAAGATCGCCGAAGGCCGCGAAACGCTCTCCAGGGCCCTGCAGGCGGACCTGCAGAAGGTTGCCGAAGGCCGCGCCGTGTTCGACGACGTGGTCGCCAACCACGTCACCCGTCTTGCCGAAGGCCGCGACACGATGGCCAAGGCGCTCGACGAGGATCTCGGCAAGCTCGCCAAGGCCCGGCGCGAGATCGATGCCCAGATCGCCGCCCATATCGACACGATCGCCGGCAAGCGCGTCGACATCTCGCAGGCGGTCGCCGCCGACGTCGAGAAGATCGAGGCGGCGTTCCTGCGCCAGACCGGCGTCATCGAGGAGCGCACCGGTACCATGGAGCGCGCGCTCAACCTGGGCGTCGACAATGTCCGCCAGGTCCTCGAAAAGAGCGCCGTCACGGTGGCCGGCGCCCTGCGCGACAAGGTGCTCGAAGTCACCAGCGCGCTCAATGAACAGGCCGGCAACGCCTTTACCGAGGCCGACCGCCGCATGGCCGAGCGCGCCGAGCAGACGTCGAGCGCCCTGCTCGCCCGCGTCGAGGACATCGCCAGGGCCTTCGATGAGGCTGACGGCAAGATAGCCGCACGGACGGAAGCCACGTCCAGCAGCCTGCTCGCCCGCGGCGACGAGGTCGCAAGCCTCATGTCCAGCCGCGTCGGCGAGATCACCCGCGTTATGGACGAGGCCGACGAGCGCCTTGCGGCGCGTGCCAGGGAAACGTCGGTCGCGCTGGTCGCACATGGCGACGAGATCGCGAACCGGATGGCCAGCCGCGCCGAGCAGATCGCGCGCGCCTTCGACGACGCGGACCAGAAGTTGGCCGCGCGCGCCCAGGAGACCTCCGCCACGCTCCTTTCACATGGCGAGGAGGTTGGCGCCGCCATGGTCAGCCGCGCCGAGCAGATTGCCCGCACCTTCGACGACGCGGATCACAAGCTCGTCGCCCGCGCCATGGAAACCGCAGGCTCGCTGGCCGCGCGTGCCGGCGACATACTGCGCAATTTCGACGACGCCGATCAGCGTCTGGGCATGCGCATCGGCGAATCCGCCGACGCGCTCGCCACCCGCGCAGCCGAACTCGGCCGCATCTTCGACCAGGCCGACGAGAAGCTGGTCGCCCGCATCGCCGACGGCGCCGAGAAGCTGGAGTCCCGTGCCGGCGAACTCGGCCGCATCTTCGACGAGGCAGACCAGCGCCTGGCCGACCGCGTCGCCGACAGCGCCGCCACGCTCGGCACCAAGGCCGGCGAGATCATCTTCAACTTCGAGGAAGCCGACAAGCGTCTCACCGACCGCGTCGCCGAAACGGCAAGCATCCTTGCCGGGCGGGCGAGCGAGATCGGCAGCGTGTTCGCGGCCGCCGACAGGCAGGTCGCGGCACGTGTCGACGACACCACGCAGATCCTGTCCGCCCGCGCGCTCGAAGTCGGCAGCCTGTTCGACGACGCCGAGCAGCGGCTGGCGGCGAAGATCGGCGACAGCGCGGCGGCCATCGGCGAGCACGCCGAAGGCATCATCAACGCCTTTGCCGAGACCGAGCAGCGCATCGTTGCGCGCACGCAGCAGACCTCCGCCGAACTGGAGGCCCGCGCGCGTTCGATCGAAGACACGCTCACCATCGCCGACGAGAGGCTGGCGTCTGGCGCACAGGCAGTTGCTGCCCGCGTCAATGCTCATGTCGAGGACGCCGAAAACCGTCTCGCCGCCGGCGCCGATACAATGGGCCAGAAGCTCAGCGAGCAGGTCGCCCAGGCCGAACAGCAGCTCATCTCCCGCGCCAACGTCATCTCGGAAACCTTCGCGGCGGTTGGCCAGCATATCGGCCAGAGCACCAACGAGGCTGCCCGCACGATCGGCTCGAACACGCGCGAACTCAACGCCATGCTTGCCGAGCGCTCGGCCGAGATCACCAGGATCCTCGACGAGACCGCAAAGCCGCTGGTCGACCGTTTCAGCGAAACCGGCGACGAGTTGGCCAAGACGCTAGACGACGTCACCACCCGCTCCACCGAGCGGCTGCGGGCGGAGAATGCGACGCTGGTCAACGCGCTCGCCACCCGCACCGCCGAAACGCTCTCGGCCGTCGAGGGCGCGCGCAGCAACCTCTCGGAAGGCGTCTCCGGCCTGATCGACAGGCTGGCGGCCTCGAGCTCGCAGCTCAACGATCTGATCGCGGCGGCGGCGGAGAACCTGACCAATGTCGACGAACACCTGACCGGCAGCACGCAGAACTTTGCTGCGAGCACCGAGAAGGCGGCCCAGACATTCGCCAGCTCGGCACGCCTTGTCGACCAGAACACGGCCCGCCTGACCGAGCTCTCCTCCAACACGCTGCGCGAAGTCGCCTCGATCGCGACGAAGTTCGAGGCGCACAGCCGGCTTCTCGCCAGTGCTTCGGACCTGTTGAGCTCGGCCCAGAACAACCTCGAGCACACGCTCGAGCGGCAGTCCTCGCTGGAGGATCTCGCCGTTGGCCTGGTCAAGAAGTCCGAGGACCTCGAACGCGTCATGCGCTCTTTCGAGAACCTCGTCGGCAACGCCATGGAAAAGGCCGAGGGCCGTACGCTGGAATCGACCGACAAGATGCGTATCGCGTTTGCCGAGGTCATCGAATCGGCAACGACCCGCTTCAGCGAGGCGACCGCGGATATGCGCCAGACCGCCAATGCGATCCGCGCCGAACTCGAGGACACCCGCGCCGAAATCAAGAAGGGCGTCTTCGAACTGCCGATGGAGGCCAAGGAATCGACGACGGCCATCCGCCGCGCCGTCAGCGAGCAGATCAACGCGTTGAAGGAACTGTCGGAAATCGTCGCGAAATCGGGACGCGGCAACGACATGTCCGCACGGCAGGCAACTCCTGCGCCGCGGCAGGCAGCCCCCGCCCCGCGCC
>JALYWP010000084.1 GCA_030852655.1 Pseudomonadota bacterium
ATACCTCGTCCTGGTTGGGCAGATTGGCGCCGCCGGAATCGACGAGATAGATGCAGGGCAGATTGTTCTGCAGCGCGATCTCCTGCGCGCGCAGATGCTTCTTCACGGTCAGCGGATAATAGGTGCCCCCCTTCACGGTGGCGTCGTTGACGACGATCATCACCTCGCGTCCCGACACGCGGCCGACGCCGGCGATCAGGCCGGCCGACGCGATGTCTCCGTCATACATATCCCAGGCGGCGAACTGGCCGATCTCGAGGAAGGGCGAGCCGGGGTCGATGAGCTGGGCAAGGCGCTGGCGCGGCAGGAGTTTGCCGCGAGACACATGACGCTCGCGCGCCTCGTCCGCCCCACCGCGCTCGACGATTGCCGCCTTGGCGGAGATGTCGGCGACCAGCGCCTTCATGCGCTCGGCATTGGCGCGGAAGCCATCGGAAGAGGGGGAGATGGAGGAGGCGAGGGCGGGCATGTTTTCTCCGCTAGCGGATCAGTTCGATCTTGCAGTCGAGATCGAGTGTGGTCCATACCTTGTCGGCAGTGACCGCCGTCGCGTTCATCCGGATAGCGGTGGCGATGCAGGCGCGGTCGCCAAGCGAGAGAACGCCTTTGCGCGCCTTGCGCCGAAGCTGTCCGGCCAACACCGCATGGTCATGCTCCAACGCCACGACATCGATACCGCAGCTCTCGATCACGTCCAGGGCGACCGCCTCCGGATACTGCCACTCAACGCATTTGGTGACGATTTCGGCGACATTGACAGAACTCGTGCAGGACTGCTCTTTCGCAAGGGCCAGTGCCCTTTCCGCGCCTGTCTCGCCGCGTATGATGGCGAGAATGACAGAGGTGTCGAGAACATAGGCCAAGGAATTCATTCCAGCGGCGGCAGCCCGTGTGCCTTGCGCCGCGCATCGGCTTCCTCCGCTTCGCGCCGGGCTTCCTCGCGGCGGTCGGCGATAAGTTCGTCCACCAGACTGACGCCATCGGGGATCAGCTTGCGCGCAAGGTTTTGCGCGCGCCTGACCGCCACGTCCGGGGATGTGATCCGGAACTCTCCATGCTCGACACGCGCGGTCACCATGTCGCCGGGCTTGACCAGCATCGCCGCACGCATTTCGGCGGGGATTACAATGCGGCCGGCATTGTCGATCTTGAGCCGCGCGTGAGGGACGGACTGAAGTCCATTCGAATCTTCGAACGGCTGTTGCGCCTCTTCGGAAAAACCCTTTGCCTTGGCCATTTCCTGGATTCCTACCAGATAAGGACCAATATGGCGTGCATAGTTCAAAATGGCAACGATGGTAAAAACTGTCAGGCATCCAGCGTGGTGGTCGCCTGATGCTCAAAGCTAACTCTCCCCCATGATCTCCCTTCCGATCAGCCAGCGGCGAATCTCGCTGGTGCCGGCGCCGATCTCGTAGAGCTTGGCGTCGCGCAGCAGCCTTCCTGTCGGGTAGTCGTTGATGTAGCCATTGCCGCCGAGGATCTGGATCGCGTCGAGCGCCATCTGGGTCGCCTTCTCGGCCGAATAGAGGATGCAGCCGGCGGCGTCCTTGCGGGTGGTCTGGCCGCGGTCGCAGGCGGCGGCGACGGCGTAGACATAGGCGCGCGAGGCGCTCATCGTCGAATACATGTCGGCGAGCTTGCCCTGGACGAGCTGGAAGTCGCCGATCGGCTGGCCGAACTGCTTTCGCTCGCGCGCATAGGGGACGGCGACGTCGAGGCACGCCGCCATGATGCCGAGCGGACCGCCGGCAAGCACCGTGCGCTCGTAGTCGAGCCCGGACATCAGCACCTCGACGCCGCGCCCTTCCTCGCCGAGCACATTGTCGAAGGGCACTTCCACGTCCTGGAACACCAACTCGCCGGTGTTCGAACCCCGCATGCCGAGCTTGTCGAGTTTTTGCGCGACCGAAAAGCCCGCCATCTCCTTCTCGATCAGGAAGGCGGTGATACCGCGCGACGTCCGCTCCGGATCGGTCTTGGCATAAACGACCAGCGTGCCGGCGTCGGGCCCGTTGGTAATCCACATCTTCGAGCCGTTGAGCAGGTAGCGGTCGTTTCGCTTTTCGGCGCGCAATCTCATCGACACCACGTCCGAACCCGAGCCGGGCTCCGACATTGCGAGCGCACCGACCGTCTCGCCGGAGCAAAGGCCGGGCAGGTATTTTTCCTTTTGCGCTGTCGTGCCCCAGCGGTTGATCTGGTTGACGCAGAGATTGGAGTGAGCACCGTAGGAGAGGCCGACCGAGGCGGATGCTCGCGAAACCTCCTCCATGGCGACGACATGCGCGAGATAGCCCATGCCCGAGCCGCCGAAATCCGGGTCGGCGGTGACACCGAGCAGGCCGAGCGCGCCGAGTTCCTGCCAGAGATGCGCGGGAAACTCGTTCGAGCGGTCGATGTCGGCGGCGAGTGGCGCGATCTTTTCCTGCGCGAAGCGGCGTACCAGGCCGCGCAACGCGTCTATCTCCTCGCCAAAGCCAAAATCGAGCGTGTTGAGATACATGGGGGTGTCCTCTCGGGGTGGTCGGATGAACGATAGTCCGGGTGAGGCGCGGCGCAAGGCTGGCCGTTACTTTGCAGGTCACGCGAATGTTATGACGGAAAATGGGTATTCGGACGAATATTGCTCCGCGTTCCTCCCAATTGGAAAATTTTTGCTTCGATTGCTGTCGGGTCTCGCCGATATGTGCCGCAGCAATTCAGCCCGTTGGGAGACAATGATGAAACTTGCCAGGCAACTCGCAGCGTTCGCAGTCGGAACGCTTTTTGCCAGCGCGGCCTACGCCGCCGAACCGCTTGTGACCGCCGACTGGGTCGCCGAGAACCTGGAAAACCCTAAGGTCCGCGTCTTCGAGGTGAGCGTCGACACCGGCGTCTACGAGCGCGGCCATATTCCAGGCGCGGTCAATCTCAACTGGCACACCGACCTCGTCGACCCGGTCAAGCGCGACATCGCGCAGCGCGAAGCCTTCGAGGCGGTCCTCCGCGACGCTGGTGTCGACAAGGACACGACCATCGTGCTCTACGGCGACAACAACAACTGGTTCGCCGCCTGGGGCGCCTGGATATTCGACGTCTACGGTCTGGGCGACCAGGTCGCGCTTCTGGACGGCGGCCGCAAGCTGTGGGAGGCCAAGGGCCTGCCGCTCGATACGGCTCCGGTAGACCACGCAGATTCCTCCATCGAACTGCCCGAGCGGAACACAGCGCTGCGCGCTCGACTGAACGACGTTCTCGACGCAGCCGAAGGCCGCGCCGACGTGAAGCTCGTCGATATCCGTTCCAACGACGAATACACCGGCAAGGTCTTCGCGCCGGAAGGGGTGAAGGAACTGGCAGTGCGCGCCGGCCATGTGCCGAACGCCGTCAACGTGCCGTGGGGCAAGATCGTCAACGAGGACGGCACCTTCAAGTCGCCGGAGGAGATCAAGGCGATCTACGCCGAGGTCGGTATCGACGGCTCCGCGCCCGTCATCACCTATTGCCGCATCGGCGAGCGCTCCAGCCATACCTGGTTCGCGCTGAAGCGTATCCTGGGCTACGACGCGCGCAACTATGACGGCTCCTGGACGGAATACGGCAATGCCGTCGGCGTGCCGGTCGTCAACGTCGCCGGCACGGTGTGGACCGGCAAGTAACTCTCGCAAGACATTTCCTGTATCAGGAAGCGGG
>JALYWP010000097.1 GCA_030852655.1 Pseudomonadota bacterium
ATGGAAGCGCGCCTGGTATTTCCCGCAGGCCGGCGAGGACATGCACGCAGCCGTCAACCGCGAATGCGTGACAGTGCGCAGGACAGCCGGCCTGTTCGATGCCTCTACGCTGGGCAAGATCGAGGTCGTCGGCCCGGACGCGGCGAAGTTCATGGAGCTTCTCTACACCAATCCCTGGGAGAAACTCGAGCCGGGGCGCTGCCGCTACGGCATCATGCTGCGCGAGGACGGCTTCATCTATGACGACGGCGTCGTCGGACGGCTTGCTCCCGACCGCTTCCACGTCACCACGACTACAGGTGGTGCTGCGCGCGTCATGAACATGATGGAGGACTATCTCCAGACCGAATTCCCCGACCTCGACGTCTGGCTGACCTCGATCTCCGAGCAATGGGCCGTCATCGCGGTGCAGGGGCCAAACTCGCGCAAGATCGTCGAGCCGCTGGTCGAAGGCATCGACATGTCCGACGAGGCGATGCCGCATATGTCGGTGCGCGAAGGCCGGATCTGCGGCGTGCCGACCAGGCTCTTCCGCATGTCCTTCACCGGCGACCGCGGCTTCGAGGTCAATGTGCCGGCCGACTACGGACAGGCCGTCTGGGAGGCGCTGTGGGCCGAAGGCCAGAAGCATGGCGCTTGCGCCTACGGCACCGAGGCGATGCACGTGCTGCGCGCCGAGAAGGGATATATCATTGTCGGCCAGGACACGGACGGCACGGTTACGCCTGGAGATGCTGGGCTCGACTGGGCGGTCGGCAAGAAGAAGACCGACTTCGTCGGCATGCGCGGCCTCATGCGGCCGGACCTCATTGCTGCGGGACGCAAGCAACTGGTCGGCCTGAAGACCAAGGATCCGAAAACCGTGCTGGAGGAGGGCGCGCAGATCGTCGCCGATCCGAACCAGTCGATCCCGATGAAGATGATCGGCCATGTGACCTCGAGCTATTGGTCGCAGAATTGCGGCCGGTCGATCGCCCTGGCGCTGGTCGTCGACGGACGCGCGCGGATGGGCGAGACGCTGTTCGTGCCGATGCCTGCGGGCGTGATCGAGGTCGAAATATGCTCGCCGGTGTTCTTCGACGAGAAGGGGGCGCGCCTCAATGGCTAGTGCAACTCAGGCCGCTCGCAATCCGGCGCAGGCGGGACGGGAATTCTCGGCGACGAATGTGAAGCTCGCGACGCTGCGACCGGCGCATCGCATTTCGCTGCGCGCACGCGCCGAATCTGTCGCCGCGCTCTCCAAGGCATTGGGCGTGGCGCTGCCCGTGAAGCCGAAGGCCTCGGCGTCGAAAGGCAGCCGCACCGCGCTCTGGCTCGGACCGGACGAATGGCTGGTCATCGATGAAACGAACGACCCGCTGGTGGACTGCGCAAAGGTCGAGGCGCTGCATTCGGCAGTCGGGATCTCGCATCGCAACGTCGCGGTCTCGGTTGCTGGTCCCGGCGCCGCCAACACGCTCAACGCCGGCTGCCCGCAGGACCTGTCGCTCGCCGCCTTCCCGGTCGGCGCCTGCTCGCGCACCATTTTGGGCAAGGCCGAGATCGTGCTCCTGCGCTCAGGCGAAGACGCCTTCCGCGTCGAATGCTGGCGTTCCTTCTCGGATTACGTCTTCACCTTCCTGACGGAAGCGGCGCGCGACGCGGCTGCCTGAAGATTCTGCTTCGGAACTGGCAGGCCAGGCCGCGTCGCTTATATTCAAGTGCGACAGGAAGGACGATGTGATGGCCAGCCCGAAGAAGCCCGACGATACGAAGAAATCTCCCGCGGTGAAGTCGCTGGAGCGCGAGAAGCGCAGGCAGAAGCATGCGGCTGACGCAGGCGAAGAAGAACTGGAAGAAGGCCTCGAGGATACGTTTCCGGCGAGCGATCCGGTTTCCGTGACCTCTTCTTCTATTCCCGGCGGACCGAAGAAGAAGCAGAAATAGCCCGATCCGGGGCGCGGGGAAGGTTTCAAATGACGACATTCACCACCAAGGCCGCGTTGCCGGGGATCGATCCGGTTGCGACGGTCGCCGTCGTCGTCACGATTTTCGCCTGGGCGTCGGCGTTTCCGGCGATCCGCGCCGGCCTCGCTGCCTTCGGCCCGCTGGAACTCGGTGCCGTGCGCTTCGCCATTGCTGCAATCCCTGCCGCGATCTTTCTTGCAGTCACGAGGCCCAAACTGCCCGGGCGTGGCGACCTCTGGCGCTTTGGCGTCGGTGGCTTCGGCTTCGTGGCGCTCTACACCGCCCTGCTCAATTACGGCGAACTCACCGTCTCGGCGGGTGCGGCGAGCTTCATCATCAACATCAGCCCGATCCTGACTGCGCTCTTTGCGACCGCCTATCTCGGCGAGCGCTTTTCCACGATTGCCTGGGGTGGCACGCTGCTCTCTTTCACCGGCATCGGCATCATCGCGTTTGGCGAAGGCGAGGGTTTTCGCTTCGACGGCGGTGCGCTGTTCATCCTGGGAGCCGCCTTCGTGACGGCGATCAACGCGATCGTGCAGAAGCCGCTGTTTGCGCGCCACAATCCTCTCGCCGTCTCGGCCTGGAACATGGTTATCGGCGCACTCGCGCTGTCGCCCTTTCTGCCGACCGGCCTCCGGCAGGCAGCGGCGGCCGATGCGCATGGCCTGTTTGCGGTCGTCTATCTCGGCATCGTGCCGAGCCTGATCGCCTATGCCAGCTGGTCGGTCGCGCTGTCGCGCCTGCCTGCCTCCCGTGCCTCGAATTTTCTCTACTGCGTTCCGCCGGTCGCCACGCTGATGGGCTTCCTCTGGCTCGGCGAAGCGCCGGGGCTGCTCGGCATTGTCGGCGGCGCGCTGGCGCTGGTCGGGGTGGCGATCGTCAATCTGCGCCGCTGATGCAAGGAACGAAACGGTTTGCCTGTCGTTTGTTGTCGAAACACGGCAAAGGGACAATACACATGGCTTCCGCATTTTCACGATTCCGCGGCGAAGACGACATCGAGGCGCAGGTGGCGCATCTTGCGAGGGAGATGTCTTCGCTGAAGAAGTCGCTTTCCAGGCGCGGTTCCGGCGTTTACGACGATGCCCGCGACGCGGCGTCGGATTTTTACGGCGAACTCCGCGACCGGTTCAGCGATGCTCTTCCCCTAATGCGCCGGCGCACCCGGGCTGCCGGAGAGGTCGCGCGCGATCACCCGGCCACTGCTGCCGTCGTAGGCCTGGTGGTGGTCGGGCTGCTGGTGACGATGCTAGCCCGCCGATAAAGCAATTCCAGGAAAAGTGGGGACCGGTTTTCTAGAGTTGCGACAACAAGCGCGGATAGGCGTCAGCCGTCGTTCGAGGCGTTGAGTTCGTCGGGTGTCATACCCGCTTCCTCCGGTTCGTCGACCACCTGCGCCTGCGTCAGCCGCCTTGATTTCAGCAGCGGTCCGAGAGCGGCGCGCACGGTCGCGAGGCGCGGATTGCTTCCGTGCAGGTCGACGGCGGCCTGGTCGGCGTAAAGTTCGCTCACCATCATCCTGTTCGGGATGGGAGCGCCATCCGCATCGACCGGCTTCAACACTTCGAAACGCAGGCAACCCTCTTCCTCGAACAGCGTGCGCCTCGCGTGATCCTTGATCAGCGCGGTGAATTCCTTCTCGCGGCCTTCCTGCGTTTCGTATTCCACGATGATGCTGATTTGCGGCACGCGCTCGCTCCTTTCGCGTTGCAGTCAGGCAGGCAGCGGCGGCACGAAGGTCAGGGTCAGCCACCGCGCGGTCAGTGCCGGCTTCGCAGAGTCCTCGATCTCGATCGTGACGTCGTTCGCGATCTGGACCCAGCCCGAAGGCCTTACCCTGACGTCGGCCAGCCTGAAGCGCGCCCTTATGCGCGCCCCGGTCTTCACCGGCGCCACGAAACGCACCTGGTCGAAGCCGTGATTGATGCCGATGTCGGCGCCTTCGATCCGCGGCGCGGTCTCGAAGGCGAATGTCGACAGCAGCGACAGCGTCAGGAAGCCGTGCGCGATGGTGCCGCCGAACGGCGTCTCGGCAGCCGCTCGCACCGGATCGCAATGGATGAACTGGTGGTCGTCTGTGGCATCGGCGAACTGGTCGATCATAGTCTGGGTGACCTCGCGCCAGGGCGACAGGCCGCTTTCCTGGCCGACCATCGACTGAAGCTGGTCGAGCGTTATCGTCGTCACGCTGGCTTGGCCTCCGCCGGTTTCGCTGCGCCTCCCTATCGCGGTTTCCGCCCGGCATTTCAACCAGGCATTTCGACCTCGAAGAGCGGCGCTGATGGAGTCTGAAGGATCGGCAACTTGCCTGCATCCTGCGTCGAAACTATGAGCGTCGGACCGGACGGGCCCATTCCTGGTCGACGCCGCGCGCAGAAAGACGGCATGAGCACAACGAACCGTGAAGTGGGAATGGTGATCGTTGGCGCAGGCGAGTGCGGCGCCCGGACGGCCTTCGCGCTGCGCGAAAACGGCTTTGCCGGGTCGGTGACGCTGGTGGGTGCGGAAGCGCATCTGCCCTATGAGCGGCCGCCGCTGTCGAAGGAAGCGCTCACCCGCGACGAGGAACCGGAGCCGAAATGGATCGGCCTTGCCGAGCGCTTTTCCGAGCAAGAAATTTCCGTGCTGACGGGACGCGCTGCGGTGGCGATCGACCGAGCGGGGAAGTCGGTCCGGCTCTCCGACGGCTCGGCGCTCGCCTATAACAGGCTGCTGCTGGCGATCGGCGCGCAGCCGCGGCAATTGCCGCTCGCAACAGGGACGGGGCCGCGCTGCGTGACCTTGCGCAGCTTCGACGATGCGCTCGGCATTCGCCGAATGTTGTCGCCCGGCATGCGGATCATCGTCATCGGCGGCGGGTTCATCGGCCTCGAGCTTGCCGCGAGCGCCGTCAGGCGCGGGGCCGCCGTGACGGTGCTGGAGGCGCAGCCGCGCATCCTGATGCGCGGCGTGCCGGAGGAGATCGCTTCCATCGTGGCCGAACGCCATCGCGCCGAAGGCGCGGACATACGCGTGGGCACGAATATCACGTCGATCGCGGGCGATGCCGACGAAGTGCGCGTCACGCTTGCCGATGGGACCGGGCTCGTCGCCGACCTGCTGGTCGTCGGCATCGGAGCCGTGCCTGTCACCGGCCTGGCCGAGTCCGCCGGACTGGCGATCGACAACGGCATCGCCGTCGACCGTTTTCTCATGACGTCCGACCCCGACATCTTCGCGGCGGGCGACTGCTGCTCGTTTCCGCTCGAAATCTATGGCGGGCGGCGGGTGCGGCTGGAATCCTGGCGCAATGCGCAGGACCAGGGCTCGCTTGCCGCCAGGAACATGCTCGGTGCAGAGGAACCGGTTTCGGCCATACCGTGGTTCTGGTCCGATCAGCACGATCTCACGCTGCAGATCGCCGGGCTGGCGGAGGGGGCCGACCGGCACGTCCGCCGCGAACTTGGCGACGGCGCCTTCATCCTCTTTCACCTCGCGCCAGACGGACGGCTGCTCGCCGCCAGCGGCATCGGCAAGGGCAATGCGGTGGCGCGCGACATCAGGCTTGCCGAGATGCTGGTCGCCAAGGGCGCGCGGCCCGACCCAACCGCTCTCGCCTCGCCCGAGGTGAAGCTGAAGTCGCTTTTGTCGGGCAGGTAAGCTTCGCCGTCGCCACGTTGCTTGATAAAGCTGCTTGGGAACCTTCTAGTGCA